>NZ_RZPH01000334.1:0-5579 GCF_004022825.1 Mesorhizobium sp. M7A.F.Ca.CA.004.04.2.1 | reverse complement strand
ATTCCGACACCTGCACCCAGAATTGGCAATCCTGGCTTGGTTTCGCCGGCGCCAGCTTCGTGCTCAGCGAGACCAAGAGCATCTATTTCGACTCGTGCATGATGTCCTACGAGGCAGCCAATTCCGGGATGGGCTTTGCGGTGGCCAACCGTGCCTATATGGCCAGCGACATCCGCGCCGAAAGGCTGGTGGCTCCCTTCGCCGTCCACCACCCGAACACGGCTGGTTGGTATTTTGTTTCCCCGCTGAGAGGCCTTGCCGCACGCAAGGTCCAGTTGTTCAAGCAGTGGGTGATGGCGGAAGCGGCTCTGACGCAGTGCCAACTGGACAGCGAAATCAGGGGCGAGGCTTCGACGGCCGCCTGAATCTCGGGCAAGTATCCGGTGTGCCGGCTAATTCTGATGCAAAGACAATGCTGCAGCACAAAATGCAGCGATAGTAGGCGCAAGCTCTTCGACCTTCGGACGGCACCGAATCAGGCGAAAGCTCTGCCCTCCTCGGTCCGCTGAAAAAGCATCAGGTCCAACCCCAGGCTTGGCCGTCCCAGGATGGTCAGGATCGTATGCGCCTGGCCGCGATGGTGGGTCTGGTGGTTGAAGACATGATCCAGCGCCGGCGCCAGCCTTTGCGAGACGGTGCGCATGTCCGAAACGGTCATGTAGGTGAAGCGGCCCGTCAACGCCTTGTCATTGAGGCCGCCGACCCAATCGATGATCCTCCTGTCCTCGGCTTCACGCGCCGCCCGCAGGCCGGTCAACCCCCGATGCAGGATGGCATCCAGTGTCGTCGGCGCGTCGCCCTCGCCGGTGAAGCGCTTCATCCAGATCCGGTCGGCCGTCAAAAGGTGGTTGAGCGTGCCCATCATCGAGCCGAAGAAGGCGCCGACATCGCGGTTGAATTCCTCATCATCGAGTTCGGCGGCGGCATCATAGATGCGACCGTTGGCCCATTGATTATAGGCCGCAAACATCATGAAATGCTGTCTCATGGCTTCCCTCGGCTCACGTCGATGCGGGGCCTACCTAACCCGCAGGAACGCCGCCGCCAATGACCATTCTGCTCTATGATCTCGTCGGACGCGACACCACACGTCCGTTCAGCCCGCATTGTTGGAAGGTGGTGATGGCGCTTGCCCACAAGGGGCTCGACATATCAACCGTACCGACGCGCTTTCTCGAGGTGCCTGCTGTCGAGGGCGGCGTTTCGAAAACCGTTCCGGTGATCCGCGACGGCGAGACAGTCCTCGCGGATTCCTTCGATATCGCGCTCTATCTCGATGAGGCCTATCCGGACCGGCCGACGCTGTTTGGCGGTGAAGGCGGCAAGGCGATGGCGCGCTTCGTCGAACGCTGGTCGCAAGTGACCATTCATCCCTACGTGACCACCGCGGCCATCATGGACCTCCATGCCATGCAGGACGCGGAAAACGCCGTCTATTTCCGCCAGAGCCGGGAGCAGCGTCTTGGCAAACAGCTGGAGGAGGTGATGGCCGCCAGGGAGGCCGGGCTCGGCAATTTCAGAGCCTCGCTGGAGCCATTGCGCTCGACGCTCTTCCATCAGCCATTCATCGGCGGCGCGTCGCCGCTGTTCAGCGACTATATTGTCTTCGGCGCCCTGCAATGGGCGCGCATAGCCTCGCCCTACCAACTGCTCGACGACGGCGACGTGGTGGCGCAGTGGTTCGCCCGCTGCCTCGACCTGCATGGCGGTCTGGGACGAAAGGTCGCCGCCGCGGCTTGACGCCGTAAAGCAGTACTTACTTGGCCGCCTTCTTTGGCTTGCCGGCCTTCGTGGCAGCCTTTGCCTCCTTGGGGGCGGCCTTTGCCTTGCCTGCGCCAGCTGCCTTCCTGGTTGGCTTTTTGGCTGCCGACTTGCCCGTGGCGTCCTCCTGGTCGACATCGGCGGCCGCCTGATGCCAATGGCGCTCATGATGTCCAGCCGGCTGGCCCTCTTGCAGCCAGATCTGGTGCGCACGGTTGCGAATGCGTTCCTGACGATCGTCTGTCATGGTCATGGTGTCTCCATACGGCCCGACCTCAGCGCGGCGCCGACACGCGAGTATAGCAAGCAACGCGTTGCTGTGTAGCCGTCTGATCTCGGCTTCGGGAGCACAGAAAAGCGCAGCGGCCTGCCCTTCGCTATCGCTCCCTGCCCTTCGGGCGTTCAAACCCTTTGAAAGGTCCACTGGACCTTTCAATCCGCCCGAAGGCGGACCGGGCTTTCACCGTTCGTCGCTCGGAAAGCCAAGCAATTGGCTTTCCGTCCGCTTCGCGGACCATCCCTCACCCCTTTGGCCTCACCCCTTTGGCCTCACCCCTTGGCAATGGGCCGGGCGGCTTGTATAGAGCCCGCCACTCTCAATTCCATTCTCAGACAAGGACGACCCATGGCGCTCGAACGCACATTTTCCATGATCAAGCCGGACGCAACCCGGCGCAATCTCACTGGTGCCATCACCAGGATGCTGGAAGAGGCAGGCCTGCGCGTCATCGCCTCGCGCCGGGTCTGGATGAGCCGCCGCGAAGCGGAAGGCTTCTATGCCGTCCACAAGGACCGCCCCTTCTTCGGCGAACTGGTTGAATTCATGTCGTCGGCACCGACCGTCGTCCAGGTGCTGGAAGGCGAGAACGCCATTGCCAGGAACCGCGAAGTGATGGGCGCCACCAACCCGGCCAACGCCGCCGAAGGTACCATCCGCAAGGTTCACGCGCTGTCGATCGGCGAAAACTCGGTGCACGGCTCCGACGCGCCGGAGACCGCGGCAGAAGAGATCAAGTACTGGTTCTCGGACACCGAGATCGTCGGCTGAGCCGATAATCCAGACCTTGGATTACGTGAAAAGGCCGGCGTTTCGCCGGCCTTCTTCGTCGGGGTCAGCTTGCCGCGCTGAAGCGCAGGATCTCGCGGCCATCCTTGTCGACAATGATGAGCTTTCCGGCATCGACACGGTATGACGCCGCCTTGGCCAACGCATCGAACAGCGCCTTTTCCTCGGCCATCACCTCGGGCGCACAGGCCTTGTAGGTCGAGCCGATGTCCCTGATCGCGATCGTTTGGCCATCGAGTTTGGCGGTGGCGAAATAGGTGTTGCAGGGGCCGCTGCCGCCCGCCTTGCCGGCCCCGCTGACCCTGAACGTCGCTTGCGGGGCACTAATAGCGCCGATGCCGTCGATATAGTCGACCAGCCAGAGCTGGTCGAAGACGGAAGCCGTCGGCTCGGCACTCGGGGTGACCATCTTCAGCATGATGGTCTGCGGCACGTCGGCCAACGGATCGACCTGATGGCGCATATCGGAGATGAACAGCAGCTTGTCGTCGACGGTGATGCGGGCTTGCAACGCGTAAGTCATCTGCGACCGGATGACCGAAGGGTCGAATTTGATCTCGAAGCTGATCGGCACCTGGCCTGCCGGCTTTACTTGCTGCTCACCGATGATGGTGGCCGGCGCGTCGGCCAGCGACACGTCCGCCAGCTGGACGGAGAGCACGGCACTGGGCGGCAAGGCAATGCGCTCGCGATAGATCACCTCGCCTCTCACGGCCCTTTCAGCGGCAACAGACTGCTCCGGAACGGCCAATATGCCGACGACCAGAGGCACGAAACCGAAGATCAAGAACTCCGCGATCCTGTCCAGCATGACCATCTCCCTCACCCCGGGCTGCCAATGCCCCGGGCTGCCAATGCCGAGGCTGACCAATCCCGCCAATTGGCCAAAGGATTGCGGTCAATGCATGGCTGCGGCGGATCTTATTCGGACTGATACCAGCGTTGCGCGGCGTTTGCATCGGCTTCCTTGGCCTCGACCCAGCCACCCTCCGAGCCGTCAGCCCGATGCTCCTTCTTCCAGAAAGGCGCGCGCGATTTGAGATAGTCCATCAGAAAATTCGCCGCCTCGAACGCCGCATGGCGATGCGCCGAGGCTGCCACCACCAGCACGATGTTCTCGCCGGGCGCGATCTTCCCGTGGCGGTGGATGGCGGTGAGCCCCTGCAATGGCCAACGCTCGACCGCTTCAACAGCGATGCGGGCGATTTCCGCTTCGGCCATGCCGGGGTAGTGTTCGAGCTCGAGCGCTGAGAGCGCGCCCTGCTCGTCGCGGCAAAGGCCGGAGAAGGTCACCACGGCGCCGATATCGGCGCGGCCTTGCGTCAGTCTGGCGATCTCGGCGGCGACGTCAAAATCCTGGCGCTGAATGCGCACGACAGGCAAGACCGCGCCGCTCATGTCAGCCCCCGGTCATCGGCGGGAACAGCGCGATTTCGCGGGCGCCCGCGATCTTCTCGCGGTGCTCGACATGTTCCTGGTTGATGGCGACGCGGATCACGTCGGGATATTGCAGAGCGTGCTCGTAGCCATCGCCGCGCGATTTCAGCCAGCGCAGGAGATCGGTCACCGTCTCGATGCCCGCAGGCAGGTCGACATCCTCCTCAGCCATGCCGATGCGTTCGCGCACCCAGGCAAAATAGATGAGCCGTGTCGTCATCTCACTCGTCCATGATGTGCTTGAGGCCGGCGCGGAAATAATCGTAGCCGGTGTAGAGCGTGACCAACGCCGCGATCCACAGCAGAACCAGCCCGGTCTGCGTGGTCAGCGGAAAGATCTTGTCGCCGGCCGGTCCGGCCAAGAGGAACGCTATGGCGACCATCTGGATCGCGGTTTTCCATTTTGCCAACTGCGTCACCGGCACCGAGACTTTCAGCGCCGCCAGATACTCGCGCAGGCCCGAAACCAGGATTTCACGGCACAGGATGATGATCGCCGCCCACAACGACCAGCCGGCAATGCCCGCATGGCGATCGGTATCGGCGGCCAGCAGCAGCAGGCATGTGGCGACCAGCAGCTTGTCGGCGATCGGGTCGAGCATCTTGCCGATGTTGGAGGTCTGCTGCCAGGCGCGTGCCAGATAGCCGTCCAGATAATCGGTGATCGAGGCGAGCAGGAAGATGATCAGCGCCGACCAGCGGGCAAAGTCGCTCGACTTCAGATGTCCTTCGAGAAAAAAGCACAGCACCACCAGCGGCACCGCGACGATGCGGGCGTAGGTGAGCATATTGGGCAGGTTGAACGCGCGCTTGGCCATGTCTGGGAAACTCTTTCTGCCTGCCTACTCAAATCAGATGCGAATGTAGGGGGTCAACAGGCCAGATTCGACAGGCCAGATGAAAGTGCCGGATTTTTCAACTCTCGTGGAAGTGATTGTAGACCAGTTTCGCCACCTGTTCGGAAATTCCGTCGACTTTCCGCAGATCCTCGATGGCGGCGCGGCTGACCGCCTTGGCGGTGCCGAATGCCAGCAGCAATGCCCGCTTGCGGCCGGGACCGATGCCGCTGATCTCGTCGAGCGGGCTCTTGACCATCTCCTTCTTGCGGCGCGCCCGATGCGAACCGATGGCGAAACGGTGGACCTCGTCGCGCAGGCGCTGGACGAAATAGAGCACGGGATCGCGAACCGGCAGCGAAAACGAGTCCCTGCCTTTGACGAAGAAACGCTCACGGCCGGCATCGCGGTCCTGGCCCTTGGCGATGCCGATGGCCACCACCCGGTCCTCGATGCCGAGATCGGCGAGGATCTTGCGC
>NZ_RZPH01000333.1:0-5604 GCF_004022825.1 Mesorhizobium sp. M7A.F.Ca.CA.004.04.2.1 | reverse complement strand
ACCCGGCTCTGCGGACCGCCCGACATGTCGGGGGTCTGGAAGCCGAGGTAGACCAGCCGCCCTGATATGGTCGAGAAGATACCGAAGAACACCGCCATGGTCATGACGATGCGCGTCCTGCCCTTGCCGCCGGTCGCCTTGCGGGCGCCCTCGACCACGATCGATCCATCTTCACTCGTCCTGGCGCGACGCTTCAGCAGTTTGCCGATCATTGGGCGATGCCTCCGGTCACGACGGGATCCTTACTGTCCGAAGGCGCTTGGTCGGAATTGTCGGCCATGCCGCCCTGGCGTCCCGACAGGATGTCCTGGATGTCAAGGGATTTGGCCGGCAGGTCGCCGATGCCGCCGATCTGGCGAGCGCTGACCGGCTCGAGTTCGAGCTGCGACTTGTAGAGTTCGGCGAGCTTCTGCAGCCGCGACGGCTGGGTAAGCAGGCTCCAGTCGGCCTTGAGCAGGTCGATCGTGTCCTCCTCATAGCGTATCTGCGCATGGATCTTCTGCACCGCGGCCAATTGTTCCTCGGCCTCGCGCTTGGCCTTGTAGGTAAGGGCCGCGACCGCAACCATGACGGCGATCAGGACAATGTCGCTGGTACGAAACACTTAGCTACCTCTCCCCCGGCCGGCCTGTGCCAGGAAGTGTTGGGCCGGGAAGCTTTGGAAGGCCGAAAATCGAAAAATCGCTGCTGCGCGCTGGCGCATCCGTGCGGATTGCCGCGCGCAGCCTAGCCGAACGGGCGCGCGGATTGGCCGCCACCTCGGCGTCGCCGGCAGTCACGCCGCCACCCGCCTTGCGGAACGTCGCGGTGCGGGCATGCGCCTCGGGCAAATGCCGCGAGCCGGTCGCGACATCGGCCCGGTCGGCGATGAAACGCTTGACGATGCGGTCTTCCAGCGAATGGAAGGTGACCACGGCGAGCCGTCCGCCCGGCTTCAGCGTGCGCTCGGCCGCGAACAGGGCCTTGGCCAGTTCGCCAAGCTCGTCATTGACGAAGATGCGCAGCGCCTGGAACACGCGCGTAGCCGGATGGATCTTGTCCTTCGGCGCACGGCCGATATGCGTCTCGATGGCGTCGGCCAGTTCCAGCGTGCGCTCGAACGGGCGCTTTTCACGGCGAGCCTCGATCATGCGGGCGATGCGCCCGGCATGACGCTCCTCGCCGAGGAAGCCGAAGATGCGGGCAAGATCGCCCGGCTTGAAGGAATTGACGACGTCGGCGGCGCTAAGGCCCGATTGCGCCATGCGCATGTCGAGCGGCCCGTCGGCGCGGAACGAAAACCCGCGCTCCGCCTGGTCGAGCTGCATAGAGGACACGCCGATGTCGAGCACGATCCCGTCGGCGCTCTCGACATGTTCATCCAGCGTCGAGAACGGCGCGTGCACCAGGCGCAGCCGACCGCCCGATTGCACTTCCAGATCGCGCCCGGCCGCAATGGCATCCGGATCGCGGTCGATCGCCACCACGGAAGCGCCCGTCGCCAGAATGGGCCTGGTGTAGCCGCCGGCGCCGAACGTGCCGTCGATGATGAGGTCGCCCTGCGCCGGCGCCAACGCTTCGAGCACCTCGGCAAGGAGGACCGGAATGTGGCGAGCCGATCCGCCAACGGCGTGCCCATCTACGGCGCGAGGAAGGTCATCGCCGTGGCCTGCCGTCATTCCGGTCGCTCCCCAGGCTTCGTCCCCTGCCGAAGCTGCAAAAGCCGTGCCCGCGCCTGCGCCCCATAGGCGGCAAGCCGTCCCGGCTCCCAGATCTGAAAGAAATTGCCGCGCCCGACAAAGGCCACTTCCGCCGAAATGCCGGTGTGTTCGCGAAGGAAATCGCTCATCGTGATGCGGCCGTCCTGGTCGAGTTTCAAGAAGGTTCCGTCGCCATGGCAGAAGAACGACATATCGTCCGCCGTCTGCAGGAAGGGATCCTCGAGCGCGATGCGCTGCTCGTAGCGGTCGAGCAGATCGAGCCCGCCGACATCCATCGCCGGCAGATCCAGGCAGCGCAGCGCATAGAGTTCCGAATAGCCGCGCTTCTGCACGACCGCACGGAAATGCGCGGGAACGGACACCCGTCCCTTCGCATCGATCCTGCTCACCGTGCTTGACAGAAACCGGTCCATTAAACGCTACAGCCGCTTGCGCCGCCGCACCCCTCTCCATCTTGTCGCACGCGCCGCCGCAGCGCGCTCCCTGCCCCGCATCAGCCTCATCCGCACGGGCAAAAACCGGCAAACGCGCAGCCGCCGCGGCTGCCCGATTGGCGTACGCTTTACCCTGACACGGAACGAAGGCTTTGATGTCTAGATGGGATATCATGGGGCACTATGGGCGTCAACGGGATTAGGCTTCACAAACACGCGCGCCGCGACCAATGAGAGCAGCCTCGCCGACACGTCTCGTCTTTATGGTCTATTAAGCCTAACGAACCGTTTAGAGCCGCCTGGCCCACCCGGACGCGCCTTGCCGCGCGCCGCTGCCGGGCATAGCGTCTCGCCACATATCGCCGGTCGCAAACAGGGTTGGAAATTCGATGTCTGAAACTGCAAAGTCACGCGCTGCAGCGCTTCCTCACCTGCGTCGCAGCGGGCTTGCCATGGGCGATTCCATTCCCCTGCCACTGACCATGGCCGCCATCTTTCATGCGCCCGGCGACGCCACCGGTTTCAACCAGTACGGGCGATTCAGCAACCCGACCTGGGACGCGGTCGAACATATGCTGGCCCATCTGGAGGACGCGCCTTGCGTCGCCTTCCCTTCAGGAATGGCGGCAATCTCGGCGGCGTTTTTTGCCGTGCTCAAGACTGGCGACCGTATCCTGCTGCCATCGGACGGCTACCACACGACAAGAGCGCTGGCCGATCGCTTCCTCAAGCCGCTCGGCATCGCCTACGATGTCAGGCCTACCTCGACCTTCCTCGACGGCGGCTTCGATGGCTATCGCCTCGCCTTTGTCGAAACCCCTGCCAATCCGGGGTTGGATATCTGCGATATCGCCGCCGTTGCCGATGCTGTTCACAAAGCCGGCGCGATCCTTGTGGTCGACAACACGACCATGACACCCTTCGGCCAGCGGCCGCTCGACCATGGCGCCGATATCGTCGTTGCCGCCGACACCAAGGCACCCAACGGCCATTCAGATGTGCTGTTCGGCCATGTCGCCAGCCGCAATGCCGAGATCATCGCCGCCGTGACCGGCTGGCGCGAAGTTTCCGGCAGCATTCCCGGACCATTCGAAGCCTGGCTGGTGCATCGCGGCCTGGAGACACTGGATGTGCGCTTCGATCGCATGTGTTCCTCGGCGGAAGTCATCGCGCGGCGGCTGCAGGGCCACCGGGCAATCAGCGGCCTGCGTTATCCCGGACTGGAAGGCGATCCGTCGCACAACCTTGCCCGTGCCCAGATGGAGCGCTTCGGCTTTCTGATCTCTTTCGAGCTCGCCTCGGAGGACAAGGCCGAGGATTTCATCAACAATTGCGCCTTGATGCAGGCCGCGACATCCTTCGGCGGCGTCCACACCTCCGCCGAGCGGCGCTTGAAGCGAGGCGATGCCGTTGCCGCCGGCTTCGTTCGCCTCTCGGTCGGCTGCGAGCCGGTGGAAGAGCTCTGGAAGGCAATCGAGACGTCGCTGGACAAGATCGGCGGCTAACCGGACCGATCACGGGCCGAGATCGTCGGCTTCTATGTTGCGATAGCCGTGCAGTACACGAATGATCTCGATCGCGTCGTCACCTACACGATACAAGGTGAGATAGTCGCCAACGAGCAGATGACGGACGCCGGGCGCGATGTCATCGCGCGGCGCGCCGGAGAAGGGATAGGTCTCCAGTTGCTGCCACCGTGCCTCGATGCGATCGAGCAACCTATCCGCTGCGACCTCGCTATCGCGTGCAACATGAAGCCAGATCGCGATCAAATCGTCTTCTGCGCGCGCGTTCCGGGCGATGAATAGCGAATTCATGCTGCGTCGTCAGATCGCAAGCGCCTCCGCGCCTCGGCCTTGATTTCATCCATCGACGCAAATCGTCCCGGCCCGCTGTCTATCCCTTCCTGCACCAGCTTGCGCAACTCATCGAGCGTATAGCCGAAGAGATCGCGCCGATCCTTCCATTGCCGCAGCGCATCGCGGATCACTTCGCTGGCGGAGGCATATTCGCCGGCGGCGACGACATCATCCACCGCCTGCGCCAGTTCCGGCGACAGCGTGATGCTGCGTTTGTCGACCTGTCCCATGAGAGGCTCCCGATACCATTTCCCGATCATGGTACGATTTAATCGCACCGGTTTCAAGCAATGGCCGACTCTCGCTCGCACGGATGAACGGCCGGGCAGGCTTGAATCAACAGGCGCGCCCGAGGGCGCAACCTGCTGAATTCAAGAGACTTCTCTTGATATCGGGGGAGAGAAATTGCCAGCTGGCCTGTAAGCCGGGTTCTGTATGGCCCCCGCCCCTTGCGGGGCGAGAACGTGGCGGCCATTCATCTTGGGCGCATGTTGCCATGCGCCTCACGCAACCTACCCGGACGGTGAGCCGGAAACAGCCCTCGAGGGTTTCCCCTCGCACCGTCCCTATTCGGTCTTGCTCCCGGTGGGGTTTACCGTGCCGCTCCTGTTGCCAGTCGCGCGGTGGGCTCTTACCCCACCCTTTCACCCTTACCCCGAATCCGGCAAGCCGGATCGTGGCGGTTTGCTTTCTGTGGCACTTTCCCTGGGGTCGCCCCCGCCGGCCATTAACCGGCACCGTGTTTCCATGGAGCCCGGACTTTCCTCACCCACGACCTTTCGGCGTTTGCGGGTGCGGCCGCCCAGCCAGCTGGCAGAGCGTATAAAGGGGTTCGCGCCCGAAAACGCAAACGAAAAAGCAGACTTATGCGGGCGATCCCAGCGCAGCCATCTGCACCTTGACCTTGCCGCAATAGGCGGCCGACACCGGGTTCATCCGCGTTGCGGCGTGGCCGGCATTGTATTTCAGAATGGTGCCGCAGGTCGTGCCGCCGCCGAGGCTCCGCGCCATGGCAAGGTATTTCATGCCGTATTTGATGTTGGTGTCGGGATCGAACAGGCCCTTGGCGGAGCCGCTATAGCCCATCATCCGAGCCGTGGCCGGCTTGATCTGCATCAAGCCGATCTCGCCGGCGCCGCCAACGATGTTGGGCCGGTAGTTGCTTTCGATCTGGATAACCGCCGAGGCGAGCGATACCGGAACGCCTTCGATCGCCGCATAGCGGGCAACGATAGCGGAATACTGACCGCTGCTGGCCACCGCGGCCGCCGAGGCTGCCGCGTTCCGGACACCGATCGACGCCGTTGCCGTCATGTCGACGGTTTTTCGGCCACGCTTCGTCTGCTTTCTGGCGGACTTCTTCGGCTTGGACCAGCTTGCTTTTTCCATTTTCGCGGAAGCCCGCTTCGTCGCCTTGGCGTCGTGGCCTGCCTTGCCGCTTCTGGCCTGTGGGGCCTTGCCGCTTTTCGCGGATGCCACGACAGGCCCTTGATCGGCTCGCGGGCTGAGGGGCGCGGCATCTGCGGCACTGAAGGCAAAAGTCATTACGCCGGCAGCAAGAGCTGCCGTTAAAACGGTAAATTTCTGCATGTGATCCTGTTCTGTCTGAAC
>NZ_RZPH01000332.1:0-5607 GCF_004022825.1 Mesorhizobium sp. M7A.F.Ca.CA.004.04.2.1 | reverse complement strand
CGATCCTGCAGCGCAACCTCTATCTGGAATTCATTCTCCACCAGGATTGAGCCAGCCGGCTTACGTCCTGTTGGCGATCCAGATGACATGGCGGGCGCCGCGCTTGCCGTTGGCGCGCGTACTGACCTCTTCGACCGCGAAGCCTGCCTGCTTCAGCCGCCGCGTGAAGCCGCTGTCGGGGCCTTGCGACCACACCGCCAGCACGCCGCCGGGTTTCAGGGCGCTGCGTGCGGCTGCGAGGCCTTGCACGCTGTAAAGTGCGTTGTTGGATTTGTGGACGATGCCTTCCGGGCCGTTGTCGACATCGAGCAGGATGGCGTCCCAGGCCGCGGGCCGCGACCGGATCAACTGCCCGACATCGGTTTCCTGGATGGTGACGCGAGGATCGTCGAGACAGCCGTCAAAGATTTCGGCCATCGGGCCACGTGCCCAGGCGACGACGGCGGGCACCAGTTCGGCGACGACAATTCCGGCATCATTGGCCAATTCTGTGAGTGCGGCGCGCAAGGTAAAACCCATGCCAAGCCCACCGATCAGGATTGTGGGCCGGCTATGGCCGGCAATCCGCTCACAGGACAGTTTTGCCAGCGCTTCCTCGGAACCGCTGAGGCGGCTGTTCATGAGCTCGTTGGTGCCCAGCATGATCGAGAATTCGGTGCCGCGCCGCTTGAGGCGAAGTTCTTGTCCGCCGTCCGGGGTCTTTGCCGAATCGAGCTGAACCCACGGGATCATGATCTTTGTCCGACCATGATCTTTTCCGAAAATCGGGTCCCACTTTTCGGGATCATGGTTTAAGCCGCAACCGCGGGCTGGCTCCAGCGGGCCGCGAGCAGACGGTAGGGGATCAACGCCACCACGGCGATGATCAGCTTCACGCTGAGGTCGCCCAGCGCCCAGGAGATCCAACGCATCGCGTCGACATGGAACACGCCCATCAAGGGTGCGTTTTCCAACGCAAAGCCGTCGTTGGGACCAGCGAAGGCAAAGGCGGCCGAGAACGCGACGGTGAAGAACACGGCTGTGTCGAACACCGACCCGACCAGCGTGCCGACGATCGGCGCCCGCCACCAGCTCTGGCGGCGCAGCCGGTTGAAGACAGTCACATCGAGCAATTGCGCGGCAAGGAACGCCGCTCCGGACGCGGCCGCGATCCGCACCAGCCGGTCGGCGGCGGTCTCGAATTCGATCAGGCCGTGACGGAACAGGAAGGGCGGGACAAGGATCGAGCAGATCACCGCCGTCATGAAGCCGACAAAGACGATCCGGCGCGCCACAGTGGGGCCGTAACGGCGGTTGGCGAGGTCGGTGACCAGAAACGAGAAGGGATAGGTGAAGGCCCCCCAGGTCAGAAGGTCGGCCAGCGAGAGGCCGCCGATCTGGCCCTGCATCGGGAATTGCACGAGAATGTTCGATGCCACGACGACAAGCGTCATGGCGGCCACGAAGGGCAAGTATCGCGAGAAGAAAGTCATTTTTTTAT
The DNA here is from genome assembly GCF_004022825.1 of Mesorhizobium sp. M7A.F.Ca.CA.004.04.2.1. Classification (NCBI taxonomy): domain Bacteria; kingdom Pseudomonadati; phylum Pseudomonadota; class Alphaproteobacteria; order Hyphomicrobiales; family Phyllobacteriaceae; genus Mesorhizobium; species Mesorhizobium sp. M7A.F.Ca.CA.004.04.2.1. Next base: position 4,127 of record NZ_RZPH01000332.1, on the reverse strand, counting down.
CCTGGGTAATGGAACCAGCGGAACGTATTCCGAAATCGGATTACGCTAGCTTCGTAATTTAAGCATCGGGTTGCCGAAACCTTGCGGCTTCGATCCGATGCCTAGGCCAACAAGAGGTTGGCCAGGGCGGTCGTCCCCCGCCTTTGAACTGTTTTAAGCGGCAGCCTGTTCGGCGGTCTTCTTGGCGATCTGCTTCTTCAGCAAACGGGCGCGCTGCGACAATTCCTTGACGTCGGCCTTGGCCAGGAAGGCGTCGAGGCCGCCGCGATGTTCGACCGAACGCAGCGCGTTGGCCGAAATGCGAAGACGCACGTTCTGGTTCAGCGCTTCCGAAATCAGCGTCACATTGACGAGGTTCGGCAGGAAGCGACGCTTGGTCTTGTTGTTGGCGTGGCTCACATTGTTGCCGGACATGACTGCCTTGGCAGTGAGTTCGCAGGTGCGGGACATTGTTCTAACCTTCAGTTCTCGGGGTCTGCCAAACACTCAAGCCCACGCCGGGTGGCGCGCGGTTCTGGTCAGGCGGCCTTATGGAAAAAGTTGGCGTTCCATAGTTGCATTTCGCCGAGGCGTCAAGCTCCAGCTTGCCTGCGGACACGCCCGGCATTTCATATTAAGGCCGGAATTCATCCTATAAGCGGTTCCATAGGGACATGCCAGACCGGAGTTGCCCGCCTCCGGCCGAAAATCAAGGACCCGATCCCGCCATGCTTCGTTCGCCACATGCCCTTGTTGCCATGCTTGCCATAGCTTTGCCGTCCGCCGCGTCTGCTGCCTCGCCGCAGTCGTTCAAGGGCGAGTACACAGTGTCGTTCCTCGGCCTTTCGATAGCGAAATCAACGTTTTCCAGCCGCTATGAGAACGGCGCCTACGCGATCCAAGGCAGTGTCACCGCAGCCGGCCTCGCCAAGCTGTTCGACGATACGCGCGGCACGATCTCATCCAAAGGCACGATCGCGGGCAAGAAAATGGTGCCGCAGGCATTCCGCGCCGATTACACCTCCGGCAAGAAGGCATCGGTTGTCGATATCCGCTTTGCCAATGGCAGGGTCACCTCGACGAAGGTCGTGCCGGCGCCGGGCAAACGCGACCCCAAGAACTGGGTACCGCTCGGTGCCGGCGACCTGACGTCGGTGCTCGATCCCATGGCCGCCACCGTCATTCATGCCGACAGTCTCGACCAGGTCTGCGGCCGCACGGTGAAGTTCTATGACGGCGAGATGCGTGCCGACCTGACGTTGACCTACGCGTCGAAAGGCACGATCTCGGTCCCGGGCTACAAGGGCGACACCGTCACCTGCCAGATGGGCTTCGAGCCGGTGGCGGGTTATCGCAAGGGCCGCAAGGCGCTCAACTATCTCAAGAACAAAAGCCGCATGATGGTGACGTTTGCACCGCTCGGCCAAACCGGCGTATATGCGCCGATCCGTGCCACGGTGGGCACGCAGATCGGCACCTTGACCATCAGCGCCGGGCGTTTCGAAGCCGTACAATAGCCAGGCGCGGAATTGGCGCGCCACTGGAGACAGAATGGGGCGCGCAACACTGATCGGCTTTTCGGCGGTCGCCATGTGGGCGTTGCTCGCACTGCTCACCGATGCGTCGGGCCAGGTGCCGCCGTTCCTCTTGTCGGCGATCACCTTCTCGATCGGCACCGGGGTCGGGCTCATCGCGCGGCTGTTCATGCCGGCACCCGACAAGAGCCAGAAGATACCGCCGCAGGTGTGGCTGATCGGCATTGCCGGCCTGTTCGGCTACCACTTCTTCTATTTCACCGCGCTGCGCAATGCGCCGGCGGTGGAGGCGAGCCTGATCGCCTATCTGTGGCCGCTGCTGATCGTGCTCGGCTCGGCGCTGATGCCGGGCGAAAAACTGGCGTGGAACCATGTCGTCGGCGCGCTGCTCGGCCTTGCCGGCACCGTGCTGATCGTCACCAAGGGTGGCGGGCTGGCCTTCGACGCCCGCTATTCCTTCGGCTATGCCATGGCTGCCGTCTGCGCCGTCCTGTGGTCGTCCTATTCGTTGTTGTCGCGGCGCTTCCCGTCGGTGCCGACCAGCATCGTCACCTGGTTCTGCGCAGCGACCGCGGTGCTGTCGCTCGCCTGCCACCTGGCGCTGGAACAGACCGTTCTGCCCGTCGGCGCCGGTCAGTGGCTGGCGGTGCTTGGTCTTGGCCTCATGCCGGTGGGCGCTGCCTTCTATGCCTGGGACATCGGCGTCAAACGCGGCAACATCCAGGTGCTGGGTGCCGCAAGCTACGCCGCACCGCTGTTGTCGACGCTGGTGCTGATCGCGGCCGGCGTCGCCGAGCCGTCGCTGCGCATCCTCGCCGCCTGCGTGCTCATCACCGGTGGCGCGGTGCTCGCCGCAAAATCCCTGTTCCTGCGCAAGCCTGCGGCGACCGAGAGCCGAGCCGGGTCATCCGAAGGCGGAGCCCAGGGCATCCAAAGGCGGAGCCGGGCATGACGATGCCGTTTGCGGGCGGCATCGACGCCAATGCCAATGCGACACTGATCTTTTCGCTGGCGGCGGCGGTGATCTATGCGTTCACGCTAGGCATGCCGCCGACGCTCGCCCGCTCGGCGGCAAAGACGCTTGCCGTGGCGATGCTTGCCGTGCTGGCCGGACTGCAGGGCGGCCCGCTGCTGCTGGTCGCCGCGCTCGCACTCAGCGCCGCTGGCGACGCCTTCCTGTCGCGCGACGGCGAAAAGGCCTTTCTCGGCGGGCTGGCCAGTTTTCTCGTCGCCCACATCGTCTATGTCGCGCTGTTCCTGCGCAGCGGTGGCGGATTGGGAGTGCTTGGCGCCGAGCCGTGGCGCGGAGCGATCGGGCTCGCCATGGCGGTGTTCGTGGTCATCATGCTGGCGGCGCTGTGGCGTCGCGTCGGTCCCGGCCTGGGTATCCCGATCACCGTCTATATCGCCGCGATCCTGGCAATGGGCATCTCGGCGCTGACAACAAGCAATATGTGGGTGATCGGTGGCGCCGTGCTGTTCATGGTATCGGACGGGCTGCTCGCCACCGAGAAATTCCTTGTCGCCGCCATCTCGCCCCACCGCGCCTGGATGCGCTTCGCCGTCTGGGCGCTGTACTACGCCGCCCAGCTCGCGACGACACTTGGGTTCCTGCTAAATTTGGGTTCTTATTGAGTTAGGGTTGTTTCGGCTGCCAGCCGGGTTCGGCCAGCTCAAAGGCGGCAAACTCGAAGCCCGGCGCGACGGTGCAGCCGACCAGCGTCCATTCGCCCAGGCTGCGCGCCGACTGCCACCAGCCTACCGGCACGACGATCTGAGGCCGCTCACCGGCTGCGAGATCGATGCCGAGCACCTGCTCCACAACGGTACTGCCTTCCTCCCACATCGCCAGTGCCAGCGGGGCGCCGGCATGGAAATGCCAGACCTCGGCGGCGTCCTTGACCCGGTGCCAGGCCGAAACCTGATGCTCCTCAAGCAGGAAATAGATGGCCGTCGAATGGCCGCGCGCGCCGCCAGTGCCATCGCGAAAGGTCTCGGCATACCAGCCGCCTTCCGGGTGCGGCTTCAGCCCGAGCGTCGCGATAATTTCTGCGGAGCTGGTCATGGCGACGATACCACCGGGCCTAGAAATTGTCCTTGCGCTTGCGGATTTCGGCAAAGACCTCGGCGTCCGAAGCTTTCTCCAGCCCCAGATGCTTGCGGATCGCCGGATCGTGCCAGCGCAGGAAGGGATTGGTCGACAGCTCCTCGCCGATCGTCGTCGGCAGCGTCGGCTTGTCGGCGGCGCGCAGCTTTTCGTCCCGCGCCTTTTGCTTGCGGGCCTGGCGGAGATTGACGATTTCGGCCACGGCGTAAGTCGCCGGCCTATTTCTTGCGGAAGGCGTCGAGCGAGACCACTTCGGCGCCCTTGGTGGCGGCGTCCGCGGCCGCAGGCTTCTTCTCCGCCTCGGCGGCGGCCTTCTTCTCGGCCTTCGGCTTTTTCTCGGAGACGATGGTCAGCGGCTCCGGAGTTGGCGCAGCCGGTTCCTCGGCTGCCGCGCCATCCGTCTTGACGTCGAATTCGAGCTCGAAATTGACCGAGGGATCATAGAAGCCGCGCACGGCCGAGAACGGGATTTCGAGTTTTTCCGGAACATCGGAGAAGGACAGGCC
>NZ_RZPH01000331.1:0-5609 GCF_004022825.1 Mesorhizobium sp. M7A.F.Ca.CA.004.04.2.1 | reverse complement strand
CCAACCCCGGCACCGCCGGGGATGGGTGGATGTGACGGGTTCAACAAGAATTGTACGGGCATTAGACACGGCTCATTGAATCGCGAGCCCAGCCACCCCAGATTCGGTGCTGGGCGTTCCCTGCCCCGTCCCGACTCCAGCGGGACGCATTGAACCCCGCCGGACCTTGTTCGGCGGGGTTTTTTGTCTTGCAAACGGTGGCGGCGTGGCCGAATACGACCATTGTCTGAGAGATAACCAGCCGGAATCATCCCATGAAGCGTCTCGAACTCGCCATCGAATCGATCATTCTCGCTTCACGCTGGTTGCTCGTCGTTTTCTATATCGGCCTGGCCCTGGCATTGGCCGTCTATGCGCTGTCATTCGGCAAGAAGCTTTATGAGTTCATTACCCTGGCGTTCACGCTCGGTGACACCGACACCATCCTCAAGATGCTCGGCCTGATCGATGCCGCACTGGTTGCCTCGCTGGTGGTGATGGTCATCATCTCGGGCTACGAGAACTTCGTCAGCCGCTTCGACGACCAGGAGGGTGGCGTGCACTGGCTGGGCACCATCGATGTCGGCTCGCTGAAGGTCAAGGTTGCCTCGACCATCGTCGCCATCTCGTCCATCCACCTTTTGCAGGTGTTTTTGAACTCGTCGACCTACACGACCGACCAGCTGATGTGGCTGACCATCATCCATCTCGCCTTCGTCGTCTCGGCCCTCATGCTCGCCTATATCGACCGGCTGATGGGCCTCGGCAAAGGCAAGAAGGATGAGGCGTAAGCAAGCGCCTGCCGGACCTTGAATCACTCCGGCAGGTTGGCGCCCTATCGCTTTGTGAGCAAGGCTTTGCCGTGGCTCAGCCACGGCGGATGGCTTAGCTCGACGCTCACAATGACGCGGATCTAGTAGATGCTCTTGATCTTGCTGTCCGTGCGGGCAAACACCTCGTCAGGGACAAAGAAATCTCCGGCCAGAGGCCCGGTCGCACCTGGCGCATAGGCTGAAAAGTCGCTGACGCCCTCGGCGCGCAGCACCTCCTCGTCGATGTAGAAATTACCTGTTGTCTCGCGCGCCGGCCGCATGAAGATGGCATGCGCGGCGTCGGCCATGATGTCGGGCAAACGGCTCATCGCCGCCACCGTCGCGCCGCCGAGCAGATTGCGCACCGCCGCCGTGTCGATGGTCGAGATCGGCCACAGTGAATTGACAGCGATGCCGTCCTTGGCGAACTCCGCACTCATGCCCAGCGTGCACATCGACATGCCGAACTTGGCCATCGTGTAGGCGACGTGATTCCTGAACCACTTGGCCTTCATGTCGAGCGGCGGCGCCAGATTCAGGATGTGAGCATTTTGCGCCAACTTCAGGTGAGGAATGCACATTTTCGAGACCAGGAAGGTACCGCGCGTGTTGATCTGATGCATCAGATCGTAGCGCTTCATGTCGGTCTCCAGCGTGCCGGTGAGTTGGATGGCGCTGGCATTGTTGACGCAGATGTCGATGCCGCCGAATTTTTCCACGGTCCTGGCGACCGCCTCGGCCACCTGCGCCTCCTCGCGGATGTCGCACAAAACAGGCAGCGCCTTGCCGCCAGCCTGCTCGATCTCTTCGGCAGCGCTATAAATCGTGCCCGGCAGCTTCGGATGCGGTTCGGCGGTCTTGGCCGCGATCGTCACATTGGCGCCGTCGCGCGCCGCGCGCAGCGCGATCGCCAGCCCGATGCCGCGCGACCCACCGGAGATGAACAGCGTCTTTCCCTTGAGCGACATTTCCTTGCGCCTCCCTTGCAACACAACAGGCGCAAACCTTTGCGCGGCGGGCGACCGCAGCGCAAGACCCGACACGCTGGACACCGCGTTACGCAGCGTAGGGTTTATGACTAAACCAGCACCAACCCTTGGCGCATCGCAATGGCAATCGCATCGGTGCGGTTGGCCGCACCGAGCTTGATCAGGATTGCGGCGACGTGGAACTTCGCGGTGTGCACCGAAATGTTCAGCCGCCGCGCAATCACCTTGTTTGGGGCGCCCTCGGCCAGCAGCGCCAACACTTCCGCCTCACGCGGCGACAGCGAAGGCCGGGCGGCATGCTCGTCGGAGGCCTCCTCCTCGAACGGCTCGCCATCGCCGGCACGGAAATCCTCATGGCGTCCGCTTCCGCGCTCGCCCGAGACGCGATAGCCGGCCGCGGCCAGCCGCGCCGCCGCGGCGATCAACAAATCCTCCGCGCCAGCGGACATCACGGCCAGCACCTCACCGGCGGGCCGCTCGCCGCCAGCGCGTCCGGTCAGCAGCACCCGTGGAATGAGGGCCGGCACGCCATCACCAATGCTGTCGTCAACGATGGCGACGTCGGCTCTTCCACCGCCGGCCACGACCGGCAGCAGGTCATCGCTCGCGGCCAGCGAGGCCGCCAGGCGCTCGGCGCGTGACGCATCGCCAAGCGCAATCAGCACCACCAGCCGCCGCGAGACGGCACCGTCATGCATGATCCTGTCGCTGGTGAGCGTGTCCATGGATGCCCTCAGCTCAGCGGCTTTTCGCCGATTGTCAGCACGACATCGCGCTGTTCGCCGCCGCGCACGACACCGAGCGTCACCGAAGCGCCGGCACTGTCGGGTCCGAGCCTGCGGATCAGGTCCCGCGGGCCGTGCACCGCCTCACCGTTCCACGCCACGATGATATCGCCAAGAGAGAGACCGGCGGCCTTGGCGGGACCCTCGTCATCGAGGCTCATCACCATTGCGCCCTGCGCGTCGCGGTCTCGTACCGGGTGCAGGCCGGCGCCGAGATAGCCGCGCGCGACATGGCCCTTTTCGCGCAAGGTCGCGACCGCCCGCTCGATCGTCTCGTAAGGCATGACCAGCGCCCGGTGACGCGGTCCGAACAACAGCATGCCGATCAGCGCACCCTTGGCGTCGAGAACCGGGCCGCCCTCGAAACGGCCGCCGGCGCCGACGGCAAGATTGATGCGCCGGTCGATGGTGCCGCCGCGCATCGAGCGCCAGGCCGGGCCGACTTCGCCCACCGAGCCCGAAACAGCCAAAGCCGAACCGTCGCTGCTGCCGATGGCAATGGCGATGTTGCCCGGCCGCACCGCATCGGCCTTGGCCAGCGGCGCGGCGCTGACGGCCTCCGCCGGCTTCAGCAGGGCAACACCGGTCGAAGGGTCGCGGCCAACCAGCTCGGCCTTCACCGTTTCCCCCGAGGCCAACACCAGATCGATCTCCTCGCCGGCCTCGACAGCCTCTTCAGCGGTGACGAAATAGCCGTCACGCCAGTGGAAGGCGCTTGCCGTGCGGTGATGATGCGTAGCGAAGCCAGCCGTTGCCGGCGCGGCCTTGGCGGCGAGATCGGCGACGGCTTGCGAAAACGCGCTCAGATTGAAATCGCTCATTAATGGTCTCCTGGGTTCATCCATGCCCCAGATATCGCTCGACAGCGCGTCCGCGGGTACTCGCCTGACGGCTAGTTGCCGGTTTGACTGGCCATCTGGTCAGGTCGCTGCGGTTCCAGCCGCTCCGCACATATAGTCACGATCAAGCCTGAACACACGGAGCCCTCCCATGGCCGTCGCCGTCGCCAAATTCCAAACCGATGACACGTTGCTCGACGCCTATTCGACGACGGTTGCCGACGCGGTCGACCGCATCGGTCCGGCCGTCTGCCGCATCGAGCGCGTTGGCGGTCAGGGCGGCCATGGCTCCGGCTTCGTCATTGCGCCGGACGGGCTGGTGGTCACCAACTTCCATGTCGTCGGTGATGCCAGGACGGTGCGCGTTTCGATGCCGGACGGCGCTTCGAGAGAAGGGCGTGTTCTTGGCCGCGATCCCGACACCGACATCGCGCTGGTGCGCGCCGACGGCAGCTTTGCCGACGTCGCACCGCTGGGCGATTCCAAGCGGCTGCGGCGCGGCCAGATCGCCATTGCAATCGGCAACCCGCTCGGTTTCGAATGGACCGTCACCTCCGGCGTCGTCTCCGCGCTCGGCCGCTCGATGCGCGCCTCCACCGGCCGGCTGATCGACGACGTCATCCAGACCGACGCAGCGCTCAATCCCGGCAATTCCGGCGGACCGCTGGTATCGTCGGCCGGCGAGGTCATCGGCGTAAACACCGCCATGATCCATGGCGCGCAAGGCATCGCCTTCGCGGTTGCCTCCAACACCGCCAATTTCGTCATTTCGGAGATCATCCGCTTCGGCCGCGTGCGCCGCGCCTTCATCGGCGTCTCGGCCGACACCGTCAATCTGCCGCGACGCGCCGCGCTCCTGTCGCAAGTGTCGACGAATACAGCGGTGCGGCTGCGCAGCGTCGAGAAGGATGGCCCGGCGGCCAAGGCCGGCTTGAAGGAGGGCGACATCATCGCCGCAATAGACGGCCGCCCGGTCACCGGCGTCGACGACCTGGTGCGCGTGCTCGACGCCGAGCGCATCGGCCGCGAGACACAATGCACCGTGGTGCGCCGCACCGGCGTCAGCCAGGTGACGGTGATGCCGGTTGCGCGAAGCTAGTGCAGTCACCCAGAAGTGTGCCGCGGTTCTGGGACAACGACATGTATCAACACAAAGACTTTAAGGCCGCCGTTGCTCACTCCCCCTTCGAGGGAGCAACGGCGACATAGGCTCCCTTCAGGAGAGCTACGAGTTGCGCCTGATGATGCGTGCCTGTCTTGTCGAAGATACGACCAAGATACGTGCTGGCCGTGCGATAGGTGATGTTGGCGCTTGTCGCCGCCACACCAAGGCTATCCCTCGATGCCAATGCCGCCGCCAATCGCGCCTCGGCCGGCGAGAGGTCGAAAAGGCCCGTCAGGATGGTCGGCGAAGGCACCAGATTCGTCGGGTTGAGAGCCGTGGCTGCGATCAGTATGTCGGCGCCTGAGAGAAGTTCGTGCGCCAGACGGCGAAGAGGGATGAGGTGAACGATCATGGCCTCGCTATTCTCGCTTGGCGCTATGGGCACGGAGCGACCCGACGCAGCGTCACCAGTCCCGCTTGCAATCGCCTGCTGAAACAACTTGTTTGCCTTGGCATCGGCAAGGGCGAGCCCATCACGGGCCGTCGGCACGAACACAAGGGGCAGAGCGTCAAGCAGTTGATTGGTCGCCAGAACGCGTCCCCTGCTCGTCATCACCGCGGCCGGCAGGCCGATCGCCGCAAGCGCCGTAGTCGTAGCGCGCGCTCGTTCCAGCCGCAGGCGCGCACCAATCAGGCCGGCGCGCGCCAAATGTGGCCTCATGCGGTTGAGCTGGTCCAATTCGTCTCGGGATGGCCGATCATTGGTCAGCCAACGCTCCATCGTAAACAACAGAACTTCGCCTGTAGGCAGGGATATGAACGTACCGACTTCGCCACCGATTCCCAATGGCAGCGTCCGGTCGAGCCGCGTCCGATTGTTCTCGAGCGCCTCCTTGGGGAAGTAATCCGCGTCGTAGACGAATTCCGAGGGTGGGGGCAGCGTCAGCAGGAGTTGGGAGACACTGCTGCTCTTGAACCCGCCTTCCGCAGAGATGCCCTCCAGTATCGGCCGGACCAGGTCCGACGCGATGAGCATCGGGTCCAGCCGATCATCGAATAAACCCATACCGCCTCCGGCCGAGTTCGACAGTTCGCTCAAC
>NZ_RZPH01000330.1:0-5626 GCF_004022825.1 Mesorhizobium sp. M7A.F.Ca.CA.004.04.2.1 | reverse complement strand
AGCGTTGTCCCGGCCGATTGAGACAGGTCGTGGCATCGCCGGCGGAGCTAGCCCTGCGGCGCCCGTCATTGCCGCCAATCTCATCCGCACAGCGCCGGAGCACATCTATCTCGATGGATTCCAGCCGCGAGGACGGACCTCCGATCACCGGCGCTTCACCGGTTCCGCGGTCAAGTTCCTGCCCATCGCCAGCTTCAAATAGACGCCAGCCCTCGTTCGAGCCGACGTGGATGTGTTGCACGACTGGCTTGGCTGCCATGGGATAGCAAGTCATGCCGAACTCTCGATGGCTCTGTAAGAGAAGTTCCAAATTTGACAAACATGTGTGAAATTGTAAGATAATCGTCTTTCCGTCGGCGATGGGCGATGACAATGTCGATCCGCGAAGAACTGGCCAATACGACCGTGGCGTTCACCTCCGCGGAAGAGAAGATCGTCCAGGTCCTGCTCGCTGATTATCCGATGTCGGGGCTGGGCACCGCGACCCGGCTGGCACGGCGCGCTGGCGTCAGTGACCCGAGCGTGACGCGGCTGATGAGCAAGCTTGGCTATGTCGGCTTTGCCGATTTCCAGGCACGCCTGCTCACCGAAGTTGAATCCAGGCTGCATTCGCCGCTTTTGATGATGGAGGCCAAGCGCCCGGGCGGCTCCAGCGAAGGCACCGCACTTGCCTATTTCCATTCGGTTTCCGACAGCCTGGAGCGCACGCGCACGGCAGTGCCGGTGCAGGCCTACACGCGCGCCGTCAACCTGCTGCTGGAGAGCAAGGGGCAGGTCGTGCTGCTGGGCGGCCGGTTCAGCCGGCATATCGCCTCCATGCTGGCCGGCTACCTCCTGCAGTTCCGCTCCGGCGTGCGCGACATCGGTTCGTTGAGCCCCGCCGATTTCGACCTGTTGATCGACCTTGGCAAGCGCGACCTCCTCGTCGTGTTCGACTACCGGCGCTATCAGTCGGACGTGGTGAGCTTTGCCCAGCAGGCCAAGGAGCGCGGCGTCTCCATCCTGCTGTTCACCGATGTCTGGCTGTCGCCGATATCTGACATAGCGGACCTGACCATGGTCGCGGCGATCGACGCCAACTCGCCGTTCGACACGCTGGCAACGGCCGTTGCCCAGATGGAAACCGTGTTCGCCCACGCGCTGGAAGGCCACGGCGCCGGGGTGCGCAAGCGCATCGAGGACATCGAGAAGATCCGCAGTGCCAATGCGGTCACGCTCGATACCGCCCTGTCGTCATCGGCCGACGACGCCGCCAAATCCAAAACCACAAGGAAATAGTGTCGTTGCGCCCAGTGCAGCGATGCAAAGCGCCGCGACGCAGAGAAGGAAGCGACGATGCCCGACAACCAGACCATCATCGATGCCGTGCAGGCTGAGATCGAGACCGATCGCGACTGGTTGATCGGGCTGACCCGCGACATGGTCCGCATCCCTTCGGTCAACCCCAAATTCGAGCCCAATCCGGCGATCAACCGCGAGGCGGATGTCCAGGCGCTGCTCGAACCGATCCTCAAGCAGGACGGGTTCAGGACCGAGCAATGGGATGTCTTGCCCGGTCGGCCCAATCTGGTCGGCGAATGGGCGGGAGACGAGGATCGCAGCCTGATCCTGTGCGGCCATATCGACGTCGTGCCGGTCGGCGCGATGAAGGATTGGTCGGTCGATCCGTTCGGCGGCGAGATCACCAATGGCCGCCTCTATGGCCGTGGCGCCGTCGACATGAAGGGCGGCGTCGCCGCCTGCATCGCCGCCGCGCGCGCGATCCGCAAGGCGGGCATCACGCTGCAGGGCCGGCTCGCCATCCACTCGGTCGTCGACGAGGAAGCCGGCGGCTTCGGCGCCATGGACGCGGTGAAGAAGGGCAAGCTCGCCAAGGCGGTGCTGGTCGCCGAACCGACCTGGGGTGATGTCCTGCCGGTCGAAGGCGGGCTTGAATGGGCGCGGGTGACGATCCGCGGGCGCAACGCCCATTCGGCGCTGCGCTACAACGAGATCTATCCGCAGCGCCACGACAAGGAGCGGCTCGAGCCGGGCGTCAACGCCATCGAGATCGCCGCCCGTTTCATCGCCGCCGTGCGCCAGTATGAGCTGGACCGGACGCGGGCGAAATCGCATCCATTGCTGCCGCTCGGTATGAACACCATCAACATCGGCGTCATGCATGGCGGAACCGGCCTTGGCCAGCATGGCCTGCCGACCGTCATGACCAACCCGGCCATCATTCCCGACGTCGCGGTGCTCGATCTCGACATGAAATTCCTGCCCGATGAGAACTCGGCCGACTACCGCCGCGATTTCGAGACGTTCGTCCACCATTTCGCCCAGACCGATGCGTGGCTGCGCGACAACCCGCCTGCGATCCAATGGGAGCTCGGCGGGCTGTATTTCCCGCCGATGAACACGCCGGTCGATCATCCGCTGGTGACATCGCTGATGAAGCGCAAGGCCATGGTCGGCAAGGCGCCGCAGGCTCGCGGCTTCGTCGCCGTGTGCGATGCCGCGCACTATGCCGGCGCCGGCGTCGACGGTGTCATCTTCGGCCCCTCAGGCGACGGGTTTCACGGTTCCGACGAATATGTCGAGGTCGAATCGGTGGTCGAGACCGCCAAGGTGATCGCCGCTTCGGCCATCGACTGGTGCGGCATCCGCTGAGGCGCAGCCGCTATTCCGAAACGATCAGCCCGGGCGTTTCAGGCGTCCGGCGACGGCGCCCCATGAAGCCTTGATCATGCCGACCAGGCCGCTCGGGTAGGCCAGCATCACGCCGATGATCAGCATCGCCGTGATCATCGGCCGCCACGCGCCGAAATCGGCCATCCATTCGGCGAAGATCGTCAGCACGAAGGAGGCGACGATGGCGCCGTAGATGGTGCTGGTGCCGCCAAGCAGCACCATCGACAGGATGATGGTCGCCAGGCTCATGCCGAAGACGTCGATCGAGGCATTGCGCTGGTAGGCGGCGTAAAAGGCGCCGGCGATGCCGGTGAAGAAGGCGCTCGCGGCAAGCGTCAGCATGCGCTGGCGCACGATCGAGACGCCGCGGCTGATGGCGTATTCCTCATTGTCGCGCAAGGCGACGATACTGGCCCCGGCGCGTGAGCGCACAAACACGCGCAGGAACAGCGTACTTGCCACCAGCAGTGCCAGCGCGATGTAGAAATAGGCTGATTTGCCGTCGCGGACCATGTTATGGTCGAAGATATAGAGTCCGGGAATGCGCACCAGCCCTTGCGTGCCGCCGGTGATGGCCGACTGGCTGATGATCACCTGCATCACCAGCTGCGCGAAGCCGAAAGTGACCAGGATGATGTAGATGCCCTTCAGCCGCAGGATCGGGATGGTCACCAGGATCGCCGCCAGGGTTGCGATGACACCGCTGGCAAACAGCGCGATCCACGGGTCGAATTCGGCCAGCTTGGTCAGCAGGCTGTAGGCATAGACGCCGATGCCGAACAGCGCCAGATGGCCGAAATTGAAGACGCCGCCATAACCGAGGCTGAGGTCCCAGTTCGAGGCGACGATCGCATAGATGAAGGCCATGATCAGGATGTGGCGGGCATAGGTGTCACCGAAGATCAGCGGCAGCAGCGCCAGCAGGGCGAAGCCGAGCACGAAGCCGATGGCCTCCTGCTTCCACGGCGTGCGGCCTGGAGCGATCGGGGTTGCCGCCTCGGCGTGGCCAGGCGCGATCAGCGATGTCGTGTCGGTCATGCTAGGCCTCGGGAGCGGCTGGCAAAGATGCCCTCGGGGCGCACCATCAGGGTCAGGATGAGCACGCCGAACAGCAGTGCCGGCGTCCAGTACAAGCCGAAATAATAGCTGCAGGCTGCCTCGAAGAAGCCGATCAGATAGGCGGCGAAGATCGGACCCGATACGCTCGATATGCCGCCGAAAACGACGACGATCAGCGCCTTGAGCAGCGGGTCGCTGCCCATCACCGGCGACATGAAACGGTAGCCGCCCATGAAGATGCCGGCGAGCCCGGCCAGCGAAGCGGCAATGGCGAAGGCCAGCCCATAGAGCGCGGTGACGTTCAGCCCGACAAGGTGGCTGGCATCTTCATTTTGCGCCACGGCGCGGAGCGCCAGCCCCAGCCGCGTGCGGTTGAGGAACACCCAAAGTGCGGCCAGGATCAGCGGCGTGATCACGATGATGGCGATCTGGTGCAGGGAGACGCCGACGCCCCCGATGGTGGCGTTGCCGGCGATCAGCGCCGGGATCTGTTTCGAGCGCGGTCCCCAGATGGTCAGCGCGCCGTTCTCGATCAGCGACCCGGCCGCCAGCGTGGTGATGACGACGACCAGCACGATGTTGGGTCGGCCGATCAGCGGCCGCACGACGCTCGCCTGCAGGATCCAGCCGACGCCGGCCATGACGACGACGGCGATCGGAAAGGCGACCGCCGCCGGCAGGCCGAGTTCGACCAGCTGCCAGGCGATGTAGGCGCCCAGCATCATGAACACGCCATGGCTGAAATTGAACACGCCGATCGTCGTCCAGACCAGAGCCAGCCCGACCGCCATCATGGCGTAGAGCGAGCCCTGGAACAGGCCGCCGAACAGGATTTCCGCCAATGCGCTCATCTTCGGATTTTCCTAATGGCCAAAATACATCGACATGATCTCGCCGTGGTCGAGGCTTTCGCCCGGCTTGATCTCGGTCGCCACCGCGCCATGGTTGACGAGGTAGAGTTGCTGCGTCAGCTCCAGCAGGAATTCGATATCCTGCTCGACGACGATCAGCGGCACGCCGCCGCGCGAAATGTCCATGACGGAGGCGCAGAGTTCGTCCTTGATCTTGGGCGCCAGCCCCAGCGTCGGCTCGTCCAGGATCAGCAGGCGCGGATGGCTCATCAGCGCGGTGCCGATCGACACCATCTGGCGCTCGCCGCCCGACAATGTGCGCACGCGCTGGCGCCAGCGTTCCGCCAGTTTCGGAAACAGCTTGATCACCTTCTCACGGTTCTCCGCCTCATGCGGCCGGGCCCTTGGCGAATAGGCGCCGAGCGCCATGCAGTCGGCGATCGAGAGATCGGGAAACAGCCGGTTGCCTTGCGGCACATGGATCAGACCGGCGCCGACGATGGCGCGTGCGCTGCGGCCGGCAATGTCTTGCCCGTCGAACAGAATGCGGCCGCTCTTCGGCTGCAGCAGCCCGGAGACTGCGCGCAGCAGCGTCGTCTTGCCATGGCCGTTGGGGCCGAACAGGCCGACATTGCCGAAACGGCCGGCCTCCAGCGAGATATCGTGCAGCACGGTGACGCGGCCATAGCCGGCGGTGACGCCTTCGACGCTGAGAATGGGGTTCACGCCGCCGATCTCCTGGTGCCGAGATAGGCTTCGATGACGCGCGGGTCGGCGATCACGCCGGCCGGGTCGCCAGCGGCCAGGACGCGGCCATTGTTGAGCACCAGCAGATGTTGCGAAAGGCTCATCAGGAAGGTCAGCACGTGCTCGATCAGAAGGATGGTGATGCCGCGTTCGGCGGTGCGGCGGATCAGGCCGATAGACGTCTCGATCTCGGGCTTGGTCAGGCTCGATGCCGGCTCGTCGAGCAAGAGCATGCGTGGCTTCATGGCGATCGCGGTGGCCAGCAGCAGGCATTTGCGGTCGAAGACGGACAACTC
>NZ_RZPH01000032.1:0-15486 GCF_004022825.1 Mesorhizobium sp. M7A.F.Ca.CA.004.04.2.1 | reverse complement strand
GTCCTGAGCGCCGCCGACACATTCATGGAAGAGGAAACCGAAGCGCTCGTGCGCCGGGTCTACCCTGATGTCCCCCTGTCACGGCCGATCGCCGGTTTCGGCGCCGTGCTCGACACGATCCATGCGCGCGAAACGATCGGCTTCGAGCCAAGCCATTCGTGGCGTTCCTATCCGAAGCCGGAGGCCGGACAATGAAACGGTTCGAAAAACAGAATGTTCTCGTCACCGGCGGCGCCGGCGCGATCGGCAGCGCAGCGGTGCGGCGTTTCCTTGACGAAGGCGCGCGGGTCGCCATTGTCGACCGCAATGGCGCGGCGGCGCAGCAACTGGCTCGCTCACTGGGTGAAAACGCCATTGCCATCGAAGCCGACGTCACCGACGAAGCGGATGTGCGGCGCGCCGTCGAGGCGACCGTCGAGACGTTCGGCGGCCTCGACGTGGTGTTCAACAATGCCGGCATTTCCGGCGTCGTCGCTCCCGTTCACGACCTGCCGGTCGAGGACTGGGATACGACCATCCGCATCAATCTGCGCGGCATCTTCCTCGTGCTGCAGGCTTCGCTTCGGGCGATGATCAAGGCCGGGACCGGTGGCTCGATCGTCAACATGGGCTCGTCCATGGCCGGTTGGGACGTCCTTTCGGGGGGAGCTGGCTATGTCGCTTCCAAACACGGCGTGGTCGGCCTGACGCGGGTCGCGGCGCTCGATGCCGCGCCCTATGGCATACGCGTCAATGCCATCTGCCCCGGCGTGATCGAGACGACGCTTGGCGTGCCAGCTTCCGGCAACGGCGAATTCAAGAGCAGCGTTCAGCATTTCGCCGACCGCATTCCGTTGCGCCGCATCGGCCAGCCGGACGATGTCGCGGCCGCCGTGGCTTTCCTGGCCTCCGACGAGGCGAAGCACGTCACAGGCGTGGATTGGCTGATCGACGGCGGCCAGACCTTGCAGAGCTGGGCCAATGCCCCTGATGGCGGCGCGTTTCCGAAATTTCGCTAAAGTCTTTTCGGCGGCATTGCCTGGATAATCCGGATGGCAAGATCGAGATCGGCGAGCCCGCCCGAAAGCGGCGTGCGCGGTTTCGCGCCGGCAAGGATGCAATCGGCGAAATGCAGCCACTCGCGGCGGAACGACGTATCAGGAACGCCAGGCAGAACGCGTTCGGATGCAGCCTCGCCTGTCGTTTCACGTAGCCGGACAGTCGCCGAGGCATTGCGGAAATAGGGGTTCTGGAATTCGATCCGCACCTCGTCGCGCTCGCCATGCACATGGATCCACTCGTCCCACCATTCATACTGGGCAAGTGCCATGTCGAAGAGGCAAGGGACGCCGCCATAGTCGAGCACGGCCAGCAACTGGTTCGGGCCGGTCTGCTGTGCATGGACGACGCGGTCGGGTGTGCCGAAAGCACCGCGCATGACGGCAAGGTCGTGGCTGGCGAGGCTGAGCAGTACAAGATAGAGATCGCGATAGCCGGCATGGTCCACACCGAGCGCCGCCTCGATGCGCCGAGCGACCGTTTCGCGCCCCGCCGCCAACACATCGGCCGGCACGTCGGTGACCCTGGTCTGCGTGTAGAGTTGGCCATAACGGTCGAAGCGGCCGGCGAAATCGTGGACATGGATCGACTTCGGCCGGCCGATGGCGGCGATGCGCTCCAGCCCGGTCTCATAGCCGGGATCATAGAATTTCATGTAGCCGACAAGGGCGACGAGGCCGCTCCGCTCGGCCTGCTCGACCAGCGGGCGCGCCTCCTGCGGCGTGAAGGCAAGCGGCTTCTCGACGATCAGGTGCTTGCCGGCGCGGATTGCATCGGCAACCATCTCGCCATGATCGTAGGTGCAGATCACGACCGCATCGACATTCGGGTCGGCAAGCAGCGCGCGATGGTCGGTATATCTGGCAGTGACGCCATAATGTTCCGCGACCTTGTCGGCCGTGCCGGGAGAGATGTCGCACAAGGCGGCGATGCGAAACGCCGGCAATTCCATCAGATAAGGCAAGTGCATCAGCTGGGCGATCTCGCCGCAGCCGATGACGCCGACGCCAATAACGCGATCCTGCATGTCAACCCTTCACGGCGCCGGCTGTCAGGCCGGCGATGAACTGCCGTTGCATGGCGACAAAGACGACGATCACCGGCAGTGTCGTGATCGTCAACGCGGCGAAATAGAGCGTCCAGAGCGAGTCGTATTGCTGGAAGAAGCTGACCAGTCCAAGCGGGATGGTCTGCACCGAAGGGTCGCGCAACAGCAGGAAGGCCAGGAAGAAATCATTCCAGATCTCGATGAAGCCGAAGATGAGGATCAGCGCAACGCCCGGCCGCACCAGGGGCAGCATGATGTGGATCAGGATCTCGAGCCGGCTGGCGCCATCGATGCGCGCGGCATCTTCGAGGTCGGCCGGCAATGTGATGAAGAAGCTGCGTAGGATGAAGACCGAAAGCGGCAGCGACGTCGCGGCATAGATGAAGGCAATGCCGAGCCGGCTGTTTATCAGGCCGAGATCGCGCGCCACCAGGAACAGCGGAATGGCCATCACCTGCGGCGGCACCAGCATGGCCGCAACCGCGACTGCGACCACAAGACCGCGTCCGGGGAAACGAAGACGCGCCACCGCATAGGCGCACGGCGTCGCGACGGCCACCAGAATGATCAATGCCGAGCCGGTGACGAAGATGCTGTTGACGATGCGCGATCCCATGCCGGCGATCCGCCAGGCATCGGCATAGTTCTGCAGCACCAGGCTCGATGGCGGACCCCAGACATTGCTGAGCATTTCCTGCTTGGTCTTGAGCGAACCGAACAGCACCCAAAGCAGCGGATAAACGGTCTCGAAGAGCACGAGGACGAGCGCGGCATAGATGCCGCCAAGTTCGAGGATGCCGCGCATGCCGAGGCGCTGCATGAGCCCGCGACGGCGAGAGCCGGCGGCGCCATCGTCCAGCGAAATTGGAGGGTTGGCGGCTGCTCTCATCAGACGTCGAGCCTTTGCCTGCGCATCAGGGCCAGCAGGCCGACACTGGCCAGCCCGACGATCATGAACAGCACATAGCCGATCGCCGCGGCGTAGCTCATGGCGCCGTCCTGGAAGGCCTTGCTCATCATGTAGGTGAGCACCACTTCGGTGGCGTGGTTCGGGCCGCCCTTGGTCAGGACATAGACGATGTCGAAATTGCGCACGAAGGCGCCGGAAAGGCCGAGGATGGTGTTGATGAAGATGATCGGCATCATCATCGGAACGGTGACGTGCCGGAAACGCTGCAAGGGGCCGGCGCCGTCCATTTTCGCGGATTCATAAAGTTCCGAGGGGATCGTCTGCAGCCCGGCCAGATAGATGACGGCATGGAAGCCGAGCCATTTCCAGACATCGACGACGATGATCGAGTAGAGCGCGATGTCGGCGTCGCCGAGCCATGATCGTTTCAGCCCGGCGAGGCCAATGAGATCGAGCCCGCTGTTGAGCAGGCCGAAGACGGGATTGTAGATCCAGGACCAGAGCAGGCCGACGGCAACGAAGGACATCGTCACCGGGACGAAAGCGGCGGCGCGGAAGAAGGCGCGGCCAAGCAGCGCCCGGTTCAGAAGCAGCGCCAGCCCGAGGCCGAGCGCGTTCTTCAGGACCACGACGGCAACGACGAAAATCAAATTGTTGCGCAGCGCACCGAGGAAAATGCGATCGTGCACGAGGCGCTTGTAGTTGGAAATACCTGCCCAGGTCGGGTCGGAAAACCCGTCCCAATTGTGCAGGCTGAGCCAGAAGCCGTTGACGAACGGCCAGAGGTAGAAAAGACCGAAGAGGATCGCGGCGGGCAGGATCATGACGAATGCGACCGCCCCGTCCCCGGCATTGAAGCGCCAGGTGCCGGATCGGCTCGAAACAGGAGCCTCCTCTTGCGGTCGCGTGCTCATGTGGCCTTCGCGCCTTGCGGGGTCAGCACCAGCCCGAGCGTGTCCCTGACATAGGCGATGCTCTCGAGCGTGCTTTGCTCTGCCGTTTTCTTGGACGCATCCAGCTCGATGATGGCGAGGCCATCGTAGTTTGCATCCAGCAGGACGTCGACGATGCCAGCGAGATCGACGACCCCGGCGCCGAGCTCGCAGAAAGCGCCATAGCGGTCATAGCCCTTCAACGCCGGATCGACCCTGGTGTCCTTGAAATGCATGTAGCGCACGGCGGAAATGTAGGTCCTGACCGCGTCGACCGGATCGGAATTGGTGTGGGCAAGATGCGCCGGATCGATGCACAGGCCGGCCAGGTCGGTATCCAGTTCATCCATCATGCGGTCGAGCTGGTCGCGGCGCTCGATGAAGGTGTCGAGGTGCGGGTGATAGACCGTCTCGATGCCAAGGTCCTTTGTCCGCCTGCCGATATCCTCGAGCGCCCGGCAAAAGGCGCGGTAGTCGTCGGCCGTGTACGCCCCGGCAGCGGCTTCCGAGGGACCGCCGCCGAGAACCAGCACCGGTGAGCCGAAGCCCTTCAACATCCTGGCCAGCGCGACGAGCACGTCACGTTCATAAGGCCAGGCGACAGGGTTGGTGAAGATCGCATTGACGTAGAAGGAGGAGAGCTTGATGCCATACTCGCTCTGGCCTTCCGACAGCAGCGCATAGCGCCGCAAGATGTCGGTGTCGGTGGTCACTCCCATCGGCGCCTGGTTGCCGAGCTGCATGTATTTGCGGGCGTACTGGTCCGACAGGCTGGTGAAGGCGAGGATCTCGAACCAGCCGAAGCCCTGGTCGGCGAGAAACTTGATGGCCGGCCTGAGCGGAAGGCCGGTCAGGTCCCAGCTGTTCAGATGATAGCCGATCGAGAAGCGCTGCCGTTCGGCGCGATGTGTCATCATGTGTTTTCTCCGATGGGCGAGGCTGCCCGAAGCAGGCAGCCTCTGTTTTTCTTGCCTGGCACATCAGCCCGGCTGGATGGGCGCTCGCTTGCAGGCGCTACTTCAGGGCCTCATTTGGGCGGCCAGCTGCCCTGGGCCTTGAGGTCATCGAAGATGGTCTGGATCGATGCGGCGGCGTCTTCGGGCGTCGTGGTGCCGCCGACGATGCCGGCGATTGCCGAAGACGTGGCGCTCGCGACCTCCGAGGGCCAGATCCAGTCGAGGAACTTGATCGTGTTCGGGAAGGCTTGCTTGCGCAATTCGACGGCATAGGCATCGTCGACCTGCGGCACGCCCTTGATCGAGGCCGCGATCGGCTGTTCCGGCGCGAGGTAGAGCGTCGCGACTTCAGGCCGTGTCAGATATTCGATGAATTTGACCGCGGCATCGAGCTTCTCGGGCGGGATCGAGGAGGCGACGCACATGCCGTTGTCGGCACCGCCGCCATGGCCGGGCGCTCCCGGCGTTCCGTCCATTTTCGGAAAGGCGAAGACGCCCCATTTGAAGTCCTTGACGCTCGACTGGAGCGACGGGATTTCCCAGGTGCCGCCATAATACATGGCGCTCTTGCCGGCGGCGAACGCCGCACGCATGCCGTCCTGGTCGACGGAAAGCGAATCCTTGGAAAGGATGCCATCATCGACCCATTGCTTGATCAGCTTGAAGCCCTCGACATCGGGCGCGTCGGTGAACTTGGCCGTACCCTCGAGGTTCTTCTGCGTCTTGCCGACCGGGTCGCCCGAGGCCTGCGAGAAGGTCTCGAAGTACCACATCGGCCACATCACGGTGTTCGAGCCCTGATGCAGCAGAGGGATCACGCCCTCGGTCTTGAACTTCGGCACGGCTGCCTTCAGGTCGTCATAGGTTGGCGGGACAGGAATGGCGAGCTTCTGAAAGAGATCGACATTGTAGAAGATCGTCGATGTCGACAGCGTCGAGATCGGCACGCCGTAGACTTGGCCGTTGACCGTGAAGGCGCCAAGTGCAGCGGCGTCGATCCTGTCCTGGAACGGCTTGATCTTGTCGGCAATCGGCATCACCAGTTTGCGCCTGACATAGGCGCCATTGGTGTAGAAGGCCGGGCAGGCGATCAGGTCCATTTCCTGGTTTGCAAGTTTTGCGGTCATCACGCGCTGAATGGAATCGGTTTGCGGCCCCTGGGCATCCCATTCGACGGCGGCGACGTCGGGGTTGGCCTTGAGGAAGCCGTCGATGACCTGTTGCTGGATTTTCTTTTGCTCGTCCGGCGGTTGACGCGGCGCGAGTTCGTCGAGCGCCGAGCCGCCGAAAATCTTGAGCGTGATCCCGTCGGCGTGGCCGATGCCGGGCACTGTGATCAGGCCGAGACCTAGCAGTGCGGTGGCGAGGATGGGAGCGGCGGGACGTTGTTTAGGACGATGGGTCACTCTCTGCTGAAGGGGCATCTGGCTCTCCTTTACGCCAATGCCGAGGGGCAACCTCGGGACCAATATCGTTGATGGTCATATGATCTTGGTCGCCTGTTGATGTTTTTGTCAATCGGCAACAATGCCTATTATTTCATCGATCGCACCGCCCCCTTTCATGTTCGGCGTGGCCCGTGCGGTGTTCAATTTGCTTGGGCATTGATCTGCAAGAAGATCGGCAAACCAATTGTCGGATGCTGGCTGCTCCCGGTGACGGACAAGCCCCAATCTTCGCAATCTACTTCACGCCGATGCCGGCGGTCAGGCCGCCATCGATCTTGTAGTCCGCGCCAGTGCAGAAGCCGGCCTTCGACGAACACAGGAAAGCGATGAGTTCGGCCACTTCCTCCGGCTCGCCGATGCGTCCGATGGGGTGCGCTTCGCCGAAGCGCTTGTAGGCGGCCTCGACATCGGCATCCGTGCCGTTCTGCCCGCGGGCGGCCTTCTCCAGGATTGGGGTGCGGATCGAGCCCGGGCTGACGGAATTGACGCGGATGCCGGAGCGCGCATGGTCGAGGGCCAGGGCACGCGTCAGCGTGTGGATGGCGCCCTTGGTGGTGGCATAGGCGGCGACGTTTTGCTGGCAGGCAAAGCCCTGCACCGAAGCGACGTTGACGATGGCGCCGCCGCCCATGCGGACCATTTCCGGGATGCCGAAATGTGCGGTCAGATAGATGGACCCGACATTGACCGACATCGCCCTGTTCCAGGTCTCGAAATCGGTGCTGGTCGCGGTTCCGTACGGATGCACCGCCGCCGAATTGACGATGATATCGAGGCCGCCGAACCGCTCCACGCCGGCCGCGACCGCGTCGCGAACCTGATCGGGCACGGAGACGTCGGCGTCTATGACCAGCGCCCCGGCTGCGGAGCTTTCCAGTTCCGCTTTCAGCGCAGTATTGGCCGCGCGGTCGATGCCGCAGGCGACGATCGCAGCACCCCCTGCAGCGAGGCGTCTGGCGGTTGCGAGGCCAATCCCGGTCGTGCCCGTCACCAAAGCCACCTTGCCGTCGAAATCCTTCATTGGGAAAACTCCTTCATTCGCTGTCCGAAACCGTTCCTAGTTTGACACCCATTGTGGTCCAACAATAGGTTGCCATCCTCTCGCAGAAGGAAGCGGCTATGGAACAGTGCTGGCGCTGGTATGGACCGAACGACCCGGTAACGCTCGATCATGTCAGGCAGGCCGGTGCGACCGGCGTGGTGAGCGCCTTGCACGATATCTATGACGGGCGCGCCTGGCCGCTCGAGAGCATTCTGGAGCGCAAGCGTGTCATCGAGGCCGCCGGCCTGACATGGTCGGTGGTCGAGAGCATTCCGGTCCACAATTCATTCAAGATCGGCGCGCCGGAACGCGAGCGCTATGCCGGCTACTATCGTGACTCAATTCGCGCGCTCGCCAAGGCCGGCATTGCGACGGTCTGCTACAATTTCATGCCGGTGGTCGACTGGACGCGCACGGATCTCGCCTATCGGCTGCCAACGACAGGTTATGCGTTGCGTTTCGACGCCATCGATTTCGCGGCCTACGATTTGTTTGTGCTGAAGCGCGTCAATGCCGAGGCCGGCTATACCCCCGCCCGCATTGCCGAGGCGGAAGCGCGGCTGAAGGAATTGAGCAGCGAAGCGATCGACAGGATCGAGCGCAACCTGATCACCGGCCTGCCTGCGACCGAGCGCAGCTATGACAGGGACAGTTTTCGCGAGGCCCTGGCGGACTATGATGCGATCGGACCGAAGGAGCTGCGCGACAACCTTGCCTGGTTCCTGCGCGAGATCATTCCGGTGGCCGAAGAGGAGGGGGTGCGCATGTGCATCCATCCCGACGACCCGCCCTTCTCGCTCTATGGCCTGCCGCGCATCGTTTCGACCGCCGAGGATGCGCGTTTCATCCTCAACGCCGTCGACAGCCCCGCCAACGGCCTGACGTTCTGCACCGGCTCCTATGGCACGCGCGCCGACAACGACATCGTCGCCATGGTCAAGGAGTTCGCCGACCGCATCCATTTCGCCCATCTGCGCAACATCACCA
Source organism: Mesorhizobium sp. M7A.F.Ca.CA.004.04.2.1 (assembly GCF_004022825.1). Classification (NCBI taxonomy): domain Bacteria; kingdom Pseudomonadati; phylum Pseudomonadota; class Alphaproteobacteria; order Hyphomicrobiales; family Phyllobacteriaceae; genus Mesorhizobium; species Mesorhizobium sp. M7A.F.Ca.CA.004.04.2.1. The sequence continues at coordinate 7,125 of NZ_RZPH01000032.1, read as the reverse complement.
TCGAGGATGACGGCTCGTTCCACGAGGCCGAGCATCTCGAGGGCGGCACCGACATGGCGCATGTTATCCTGGCTCTGATGCAGGAAGAGGCGCGCCGCCGTCGGGAAGGCCGCGCCGACTGGCGCATTCCTATGCGGCCCGACCATGGCCATCTGCTCGCCGACGATATCGGCAAGACCAGGCTCAATCCTGGCTATTCGCTGATCGGCCGGCTGAAAGGCCTCGCCGAGCTGCGTGGCATCATGCGCGCCATCGAGCGGTTCGAGCTGGCTTGAATGCGCTCCGGCCGGTCGGCTGGCGGATTTACAGGCGATCACGCGCGGTTGCGCTTCCGCTGTGACTTATACGATGTCGCACTGGAAAGTGCGGCCTACGAGAGGCATGGCGGGTAAAGCACGTGTCGGGAAATTATTTGCCGGCAGTTCACAATATGCAGCGCTGACGTTCTTCCATTCGGGCCAGATTGGACTTCCTGTTGCTTTGATCGGCACGCCTTGCGTGTCACTTTGAGATGCATTCATTCTCGAAGCTCTTGCCGGTGGTCGCTTCTATTTCTCCTAAGCCAAGGCAGAGAAAAGAAGGAACCTGAGCATGCCCAGAATTGTGCCGGTGCTCGATCTGAGCCGTCTCGAACAAGGTGCTTCCGAGTATCGTACCTTTCTCCTGGACCTGCGCACGGCGGCTCGGGACGTCGGCTTCTTTTACCTCAGCGGCCACGGAATTTCGGCCTCGGAGATCGACGACGTGATCGACGCCTCGCGCCGGTTCTTCGCGCTGCCGGAGGCCGACAAGCTGGCGATCGAAATGGTCAAATCCCAGCAGTTCCGCGGCTATACCCGCGCCGGTGGCGAACTGACCAAGGGCGCGGCCGACTGGCGTGAGCAACTCGACATCGGCGTCGAGCGCCAGCCCATAGCGCAGGGACCTGGAATTGCACCGTGGACACGGCTGCAGGGGCCGAACCAGTGGCCGCCTGCACTGCCGGAGCTCAAGCCGGCACTGCTTGCATGGCAGGCCAAGGCGACCGCGGTGGCGATTCGGCTGTTGAAAGCCTTCGCGCTATCGCTCGATCAGCCCGAGGACGCCTTCGACGCGATCTACCGGGACTCGCCCAACCATCGTATGAAGATCGTTCGTTATCCCGGCCGTGACGCGACCGAAGGCGACCAGGGCGTCGGCGCGCACAAGGATGGCGGCTTCCTGACCCTGCTGCTGCAGGACGACAACAAGGGGCTGCAGGTCGAATATGACGGAAGCTGGGTGAATGTGGATCCGCTGCCCGGAACGCTGGTCGTCAACATCGGCGAACTGCTCGAACTCGCATCGAATGGATATCTGCGGGCCACCGTGCACCGCGTCGTGACGCCGCCTGCCGGCGTCGAGCGGATTTCCGTTCCCTTCTTCTTCAGCGCGCGGCTCGATGCGACCATCCCGCTTCTCGGCCTTTCCGAGGAACTGGCGGCGCAGGCGCGCGGACCGGCAAGCGATCCCGACAACCCCTTGTTCCGCGATGTCGGCACCAATGTGCTCAAAAGCCGGCTGCGTTCCCATCCCGACGTGGCACGCCGCCACTATGCCGATCTTCTGGAGACTGGAACGGTGGGTTCGTGACGGTCGCCTGGCACGAATTTTTGCCGTTTGGCATGTTTTTTGGAATGCCATTCGTCGCCAAGGCTTGGAAATAAGCTCAAAAAGGTAAAATCGTTCGGCGGTTTCCTCCCATTTCGCCGAACGGTGTTCCCCTCTGAAGGTTTTGACCTTCTTTTTGGCCGGGCCGTATTCGAGCCCGGCCTTTTTTGTCCTGGGGTATCAGGCGCAAAACTGAAATGCTGCAAAAGCCCGGCGCAGCGGAACAGAATACCTTCCCGAGTTGGGCTGACCGTCCGATCCTGAGAAGGATTCGAGCACTGTGCTCGACTGTATCGATCGGCGGAACATCTTTCATGACACGAAAACAACTGCGCCTCGGCGCCTTCATGCGCCCCGTCAGCCTGCACACCGGCGCCTGGCGCTATCCGGGCGCCTATCCCGACGCCAATTTCAATTTCGCGCATCTGAAGCGCTTCGCCCAGACCCTGGAAGCGGCGAAGTTCGACGCCTTCTTCATGGCCGACCATCTGGCCGTTCTGAACATGCCGATCGAGGCTTTGCGGCGCAGCCACACGGTCACCTCGTTCGAGCCGTTCACGCTACTGTCGGCGCTCGCCGCCGTCACTGACCATATCGGGCTGGTCGCCACCGCATCGACGACGTTCGACGCGCCCTATCATGTTGCTCGCCGCTTCGCCTCGCTGGACCATATCAGCGGTGGACGCGCCGGCTGGAACATCGTCACCACGTCCAACCCTGACGCGGCGCTGAACTTCGGCCTCGACGAGCATGTCGAGCATGATGAGCGCTACCGGCGGGCGCGGGAATTCTACGATGTCGTCACCGGCCTGTGGGACAGCTTTGCCGACGATGCCTTCATCCGCGACGCCGAAAGCGGGTTCTATTTCGATCCGGCCAGGCTGCATGTGCTCGACCACAAGGGCGAACATCTCTCGGTGCGTGGGCCGCTCAACATCGCCCGGCCAATCCAGGGTTGGCCGGTCGTCGTCCAGGCCGGCGCGTCGGAGGCTGGACGCCAACTGGCGGCGGAGACAGCGGAGGTCATTTTCGCCGCCCATGCGGATATCGCGGCGGGACAGCGTTTCTTTGCCGACGTCAAAGGCCGTGCGGAGAAACTCGGCCGCTCGCGTGACGACATCAAGATCCTGCCTGGCGCCTTTGTCGTTGTCGGCGACAGCGTCGAGGACGCGCAGGCCAGGCGGGCGAAGCTCGACAGCCTCGTCTACTACGAGAGCGGCATCGCCTCGCTGTCGATCGCGATCGGACACGATGCGTCCGGATTTGACCCGGACGCGCCCTTGCCCGAAATCCCCGAGACCAATGCGAGCAGGAGTGGCCGCGAGCGCGTCATCGAACTGGCACGCGAGGAGAACCTGACCGTCAGGCAGCTTGCGCAAAGGCTGGGCGGCTATTCCGGCCTTGCTTTTGTCGGCACGCCTGAAACAATCGCCGACGAGATGGAGGAATGGCTGGTTGCCGAGGGCTCTGACGGGTTCAACATCATGTTTCCCTACCTGCCGGCAGGGCTGGATGATTTTGCCGAGAAAGTGGTACCGGAATTGCAACGGCGAGGCATCTTCAGGCGGCAATATGAGGGGTCGACACTGCGCGAGAATCTCGGCTTGAAGCGGCCGCCCAACCGGTTTTTCTAGTAGAACATCCTTCGCGGAGAGGTCTCCATGTCAATCCAGTCCAACACCCGCATCGTGCTCGCGGCGCGACCGCAAGGCCGGCCGAAGCCGGATCATTTCCGCATCGAGACGGTTGACCTTGACCAGCCGGGAGAGGGCGAACTGCTGTTGCAGATCCTTTATCTGTCGCTCGATCCCTATATGCGCGGTCGTATGAACGCCACCAAATCCTATGCCAAGCCGGTCGATGTCGACGGTGTGATGGAAGGCGGCACCGTCGCGCGTGTGATGATCTCTCGCCATCCGGAATTTGCTGAAGGCGATATCGTCCTGTCCCACTCCGGATGGCAGAGTTTCGCCCTGTCCGACGGTGTCGGGCTGCGCAAGCTCGATCCCGCGGCTGCACCCATAACAACCGCGCTCGGCGTGCTCGGCATGCCGGGCTTTACGGCCTATGCCGGTCTGCTCACCATCGGGCAGCCGAAGCCTGGCGAGACGGTCGTCGTCGCGGCCGCCAGCGGCGCGGTCGGGTCGGCCGTTGGCCAGATCGCGCGCATCAAGGGTGCGCGTGCCGTCGGCATTGCCGGCGGTGCCGAAAAGTGCGCCTTCGTGCGAGAAGAGCTCGGCTTTGACGCGGTCGTCGATCACCGGGCCGACGATTTTGCAGAGCAGTTGAAGGCAGCTTGCCCCGGCGGCATCGACATCTATTTCGAAAATGTCGGCGGTCCTGTCTGGGACGCGGTGTTTCCGCTGCTGAACGAATTTGCGCGTGTGCCGGTCTGCGGGCTGATCGCGCAGTACAACGTCATCGCGGATGCCGGCACCGACCGGTTGCCGACATTGATGCAGCAAGTGCTGCACCGCAGCCTGACGATAAGGGGTTTTATCCAGCGCGAATTTGTCGACCAGCGCCCGGCCTTCTATCGCGAGATGGCCGAATGGATAGCGTCCGGCCGCGTCCGCTACAGGGAAGATATCGTGGACGGCATCGAAAATGCGCCTCAGGCCTTTCTCGGCCTTCTCGAAGGCAGGAATTTCGGCAAGCTGATCGTGCGTATCGCGGAATAATTGTTGCACAACGATGAGCCGGGGCTGCCGAGACAATCGCTGTCGCAGCCCGGCGCGGCGCCTTTTTTGTTCACCACATCATGAAGGAGGCGACGTCCGCATCCGAGACCTTGCCGGCATTCACGTCAGCGATTGCCTGGTCGACGATCGCGACGCCCTCGGTCATCTCGTCTTCCGTCAGCGTCAGCGGTGGCATGAACTCCAGCACATTGGCCCTCAACCCGACATAGGTGAAGGCTGCACCCAACTCATAGCCGCGATAGATGATCTTGGCCGTGGTCGCCGCCGCAACCGGCTCACGTGTCGTGCGGTCCTTGACCAGGTCGACGCCGATGGCAAGCCCGCGCCCGCGCACGTCGCCGATGATCTCGTGTCTGTCGCCAAGCGCCCGCAATGCGTCGGAAAACAGCATGCCGATCCGCGCCGAGCGCTCGACCAGGCCGTCCGTCTCGATCGTCTTCAGCACCGCGTTGCCGGCCGATGTCGCCACCGGATTGCCTGCGGTTGTCTGCAGCGCGAAGGCCGGCGCATGGTCCATGATCCCCTTAGGGCCGATCACGGCCGACAACGGCAAGCCACCGCCGATGCCTTTGCCGAAGACGACGAGGTCCGGCGTCAGTCCTTCATGCTGGAAGCAGTGCATCATGCCGCTGCGAGCGAGCCCGACCTTGACCTCGTCGACGACAATCTTGATGCCGTGCCTGCGGCAACGCTCCTGCAATGCCTTGAGAAAGCCGGGCGGCGGCACGATCAGCCCGCCATCCGACATCAACGGCTCAATGAACACCGCCGCGACCTGATGCGGCGGGCAGGTGGTCTCGAACTGGTAGTCGAGCAGGGCAAGCACGTCCTCGCTGCTGAAATTCGGGCGGTACGGATCGGGATAGGGCAGCAGAAGCACGCCCGGCCGGGGCAGCGTGTGGGTCATGGCGGTATGGCCGCTGATGCCCATCGAGCCGGAGAGATTGCCGTGATAGGAACCGATGAACGAGATGAAGCGCGAGCGGCCGGTGGCTGCCTGCAGCACGCGCACCGCGCAGTCATTGGCATCCGACCCGGAATGGCCGAACCAGACGCGTCGTTCGCCTTCTCCGGGCGTAATCGCCAGCAGCCGCTCCGCCAGCGATACGGCGGGCTCGTTCGGGTAGAGCAGCAGGCTGGCGCCCGCCATGTCGCGGATCGACGTCTCGACCGCTTCGACTATTGCCGGATGGCCGTAGCCGAGCACCGCCGGACCGGCCGATCCCGACAGGTCGAGCAAGGAGCGGCCGCCTTCCTCGATCAGCCGGTTGCCCCGGCCGCCGATGACGCTGAGCGGGGAGAAACGCAGCTTGCCGATCTGGGCGATGGTCGCGGCATCACGTTCGCGCAGGCTGAGATTGCTCACGACACGGATTCCGTTTCGAGCGCCGGCAGTGCCGCCGCCAGCCGGTCCGCCCATTCCTCGATGCCGGACCGTGTCGACAAAAGGTCCTGCCGGATCTCGACGAGGACGGCGGGGATGCCGCGATCATCGCCATGAATGGGCACGGCGTAATCGGCGTCGCGGCTGATCACATAGGGCACGTTGGCCGCGACATTGAGCCCGGCGTCGGTGCGCAGGCCCGAAAGGATCGTTTCTGCGAGATCTCTTGCTTGGTCGTGCAGCACGCCGGCATGCCAGGGTCTGCTGACACCGAGGAAGACCGGCGTGAAGGAATGGATCGTCACGATCCGGGTCTGCCGGCCTGCTTGCGCCCGGCGGTCAAGATACGCAGTCACCCGGTCATGAAACGGCGAAAAGATGATCTCGGCGCGCCGGATCCGCTCCGCCGAATCGATGCCGACATTGCCGGGAATGTCGGTGTCTTCCGACAGCACCGGAATGCTGCCTGGCGTGCCCAGTGGCCGGTTGAGGTCGATCAGCAGCCGCGAGTAACCGCTGAGGAAGGCCGGTGCATCGAGCTTCGACGACAGCAGGCGGGTCACTTCGGCGGCGCCGATATCCCAGGCGATGTGGCGCTGCAGATGGCTGGCATCGAGGCCGAGCTGCCGATACTCGGCCGGCATGTGGTTGGACGCATGCTCACACAACAGCACGATATCGGAGCGGCCGTGCTCGTTGAGGACCTCGACGGCCTCGGGCCAATCTTTTCTGGCCTGCGCGGTCATCAATAGAGCGTCCGGTAGAGATCGCAGATGGAGGCCGGATCGAGACCGGCAAGACGCTCGGACTCATGTCGCTTGAGGCCGACGAAGGTTTCGATGAAGACAGGCGCGAACCATCCCGTCACGATGCCGTCGGCCAGCAACGCGTCCAGTGCCACGGGCAGGGTTTCGGGCAGGCGCACCAGACCGAGACTCGCCCGCTCAGCCTCGCTCATCAGTGTCGGGTCGCCGGTGACCAAAGGCGGCGACGGCAGGCCCGCCTTCAGCCCTTCCAGCCCGGCGCGGATGATCGCCGCCAGCGACAGATAGGGATTGCCGGTGGCGTCAGCGGCCCGGTATTCGATGTTGTATTGCCGCGCCGGATCGCGTCCGCCGATCGTCACAGTCGGGCAGATGCGCAGCGACGCCTCGCGGTCGCGGTCGGCGAGCCAGGTATAGGACGAACTCCAGCTGTGCGGCTTCAGCCGGTAGAAGGACGACACGCTCGACGCCGTCATCGCGGTCATTCCAGGCAGATGGCGCAGCACGCCGGCACAGAAGGCGCCGGCTTTGGCGGAAAGACCTCCGGGCTGCGTTGGATCGTATGTCACCGGCTTGCCGGCCTCGTCGACAAAGCTGAAATGGATGTGGACGCCGTTGCCGACGGCAGTTGGCGCGGTTTTGGGCG
>NZ_RZPH01000329.1:0-5631 GCF_004022825.1 Mesorhizobium sp. M7A.F.Ca.CA.004.04.2.1 | reverse complement strand
GTGCACGTCGACCTGCGGCACCGGCAGCGGGCGGAAGGCGAGCTTCGGTTTTCCGGTTTTTGCGGATGGCGATGCGGTCATGAACTTACTCCATTCTATTTGACGGCCCCGGCCATCAGGCCGCGGATGTAGAAGCGCTGCAGCGCCAGGAAGAGGATGAGGCACGGCACCATCATCACGGTGACGCCCGCCTGCACCGCGCCCCAGTCGATGGCGCCGAAGCGGCCCGACTGCAGTGCGGTCATCATCACCGGCAGCGTGAACTTGGACTGGTCGGTCATCAGCACGAGGGCGGCGAGGAATTCGTTCCAGGCGCCGAGGAAGGCAAACAGGGCGATGGTGACCACGCCCGGCCAGACCAGCGGCAGCATCACTTTCAAAAGCATGGTGAGATTGCTGGCGCCGTCCATGCGGGCGGCCTCCTCGATTTCGCGCGGCACGGCGTCGAAGGCGTTGCGCATCATGAAGATCGAGAACGGCAGTTGCAGCGTCACATAGACGCCGACCAGGCCGGTCAGGGTGTTGTGCAGGCCAAGCTTGGTCAGCACCAGGAAGATCGGCGTCAGGATCGACTGAAACGGGATCATGATCGTCGACAGGATGAGGATGAAGAACAGGTCCTTGAACGGAAACCGGAACCGCGAAAAGCCGTAGCCGGCCAGCACGCTGACGGCGACCGACAGCACCACCGTCATCACCGAGACATAGATGCTGTTTTGCGCCGAGACCCACAGCCCGTCGCCGAAGCTGTTGAGCGTGGCATAGTTCTCCAGCGAGAACCCCGACGTCGGCCACGGCGGCAGCGGCGGCAGGCGTGCTTCGGCCGCCGGCTTGAACGCCGACAGCACCGCCCAAACAATCGGCGCGGCGAACAGCACCGAGGCGACGATGCCGGTAGAATGCTCTGCGACGCGGCTCAGGAGCCGGCGGCTACGGGAGGCTGCCTGCGCCATCAGTCGAGACCCTCCGGCTTGCGCAACAACCATAGCTGGACGAGGCTGAGCGCCACCAGGATGACCAGCAGCACCATGGAAAGTGCCGCGCCATAGCCGAGCTTGAACGACACGAAGGACTGGTTGAAGATCCAGTAGACCGCCGTCAGCGTCTGGTTGCGCGGGCCGCCGCGCAGGATGATGTAGAACTGGTCGAAGGCGAGGATCGAGCCGGCGACCGACAGGATCAGCGCCAGCGCCAGCGTGCGGCGCATCAGCGGCAGGGTGATCGCCCTGAACCTGGCGAAAGGCCCGGCACCGTCGATGACGGCCGCCTCCTGCAGGTCCTGCGGGATCGATTGCAGGCCGGCCATCAGGATGATCATGGTGAAGCCGGCGACCTTCCAGACGACCATGGCGATGATCGACCAGAAGGCCGGCTGGAAGGTGGCCAGAAGGTTGAACTTCCTGTCGATCAGTCCGAGGTCGTAGGCAGCCGGGCTGAACAGGCCGGAATCGACATTCAGCAACCACGACCAGAGCAGGCTGGCCGAGGCGAAACCGACAACCGCCGGCATGAAGAACATGGTGCGGTAGAGATTGGTCAGCGGCCGCGGCCGTTCGACGAACAGCGCCAGCGGAAAGGCCACCACGAAGATCGCGATGGTGACGATCACCGTGTAGAAGGCGGTGAAGCGCAGCGCGTTCCAGAACCTGGTGTCGCGCAGGATGGCGACGTAGTTGCCGAGGCCGATGTAGCTATGCTCGCCCATCAAGGGCCAGTTGTGCAGCGACATCCACGCCGTCATGCCGAGCGGGATCAGGAAAAAGACGACGACCAGCGCGACAGCCGGCGCGACATAGAGCAGGCCGATCCATTGTTGGCGGCTGGCGACCCTGCGGGCGCGGGGCGGGGCAGGGGTTGCTGCGGTGATGACGGTCATGGCTGTTCCCTTGGCGCTGCGTCCCCCTCCCCCTTGAGGGGAGGGTCCGGCCGTAGACCGGGGGTGGGGTCCTCTGCGGAGCGCGCCGACATCAAGAAACGTCGAGCACTGCGGTGGCGACCCCACCCGGACCTGCGGTCCGACCTCCCCTCAAGGGGGAGGTGAGGTTGGGCTATTTCTGCGGCGCCTGGTCGATGATCGATTGCATCGTCTCTTGTGCGTTGGCTATGGCGCCGTCGACATCGTCGCCGAAGAAGACCTCGTTGATCATCTGCGTCCACGGCCCGTTGGCGGAGTTGATCAGGTCGTTGAACACCACCGAATAGGGCGTCTTGCCCTTGGTCATGGCCTCGGCGGCGACCTGGTAGCGCGGATCGAGATCCTTCAGCGCCTCCTTGGCGATGTCGCCGCGCACCGGCAGGCTGCCGTATTTGGCAAGGATGGTCTGGCCTTCAAGCGAATAGGCGAAGTCGAGGAACTCCTTCACCACGGGCAGTTTCGTGGTGCCCTTGGTGACGACGAAATTGTCGCCGCCGGCAAAGGACGACCAGCCGCTGTCCTTGCCCGGCAGGAAGGTGACGCCGTAGTCGATATCGGGATACTGGGTGTTGAGCGCGCCGATGGCGAAGGCGCCGGACGGCGAGATGCCGATATTGCCGGCGGCAAATGCCGCAAAGAAGTTGGCGCCGGTATCGGTCTGCGCGCCCGCCGGCACCAGGTCCTTCTTGACCATCGAGCGGTAGAGATCGATGGCGCCGCGCAGTTGCGGGCTGTCCAGCGTCGCCTTCGAGCCGTCTTCGCTCAGGATGTCGCCGCCCGACGCCCAGATCAGGGGTGTGAAGGTGAAGATGTTGCAGCCGCCGCAATTGCCGGAGAAGTAGAAGCCCTTGATGTTGCCGCCGAGCGCGTTGACCTTCTCGGCATCGGCCGCGATCTCGGCCCAGTTGGCAGGTCCTTTTTCGGGGTCGAGGCCGGCCTGCTTGAACAGCTTCTTGTTCCAGATCAGCACCGAGGCGTCGGCAGAGAAGGGCAGGCCATAGATGTGATCCTTGTAGGTGCCGGTCTTCACATGCGCCGGCGACAGGCTGGCAAAATAGGGCAGGGACTTTGCCCAGTCGGTAATGTCCTCCAATTGGCCGGCTGCGGCGAAGGAGGGCGTGTAGATCAAATCGAGCGACAGCGCGTCGGGCGCCGTGCCGCCGGCGGCCGCGGCGCCGTATTTCGGGATGATCTCGGCATTGGGAATGATGTCGAGTTTGACCTGGTTGGTGTGCGCCTTGTTGTAGGCATCGACGATCCTCGGCATGAAATTCGAGCCGTCGACGCGCACCCAGATGTTGGCCGTCTCGGCGGCGGCAGTGCCGAGACTGCCACCCAGAACGGCAGCGGCCAGGGTCAGTTTGGCAATCAGGTTCCTCATGTTCTCCTCCTCCAAGGTTGGCCGCGGTCCGCGGCTTGGCGCCGATTGCGCGGCGCTTCGTTTTCAGCCACCCGGCGGATGGCCGCATGACTGCCGCACCACCAGCCGGCACGGCAGTTTTCGAATGCCTGGCGCGGCGGGCTTGCCGCCGACCAGCGAAAGCAGGGTCAACCCGGCCTCGCGCCCGAGCGCGACAAGGTTCATGTCGACAGAGGTCAGCGGTGGGCGCGTCGCCTCGGCCACGATCTCCCAATTGTCGAAACCGATGACGCCGACATCACTGGGGACGTCGAGGCCGCGTTCGCGCAGCGCATCGATGACGCCGCGCGCGATCTGGTCGTTGCCGCAGAAGACCGCGTCCGGCCTTTCGCTTTTGCCGTCGAACAGTTGCGCAACCGCCTGGTGACCCCAGGCTTCCGACCAGGAGCCGAGCAGCGGCTCGCTGACCGTCAGGCCGTTTTCGACCAGCACGTCGCGGTAAGCCTGGACGCGCGCGTGCACCACGGCAAAGCTCGCCGGCCCGGTGACATGGGCGATGCGCTTGCGGCCCAGCCGGCAGAAATGCTCGACGGCCAGCCGGGCGCCGCCAACATCGTCCGAGACGAAGGCGACGGCGTCGGGATCTGGCTGCGTGAAGGCATAGATCACCGGGACGCGCAGATTGGAGAGGTCGACGGGCAGATGGCGATCGATGCGCTTGCCGGTGGCGATGATGCCGTCAACGCGCTTGTCGAGCATGGCGTCGACATGCATCTGGCCCAGCCGCGGATCCTCCTCGACATTGCACAGGAACACCGAGACGCCATTGTCGACCAGCGCGTCCGAAATGCCCGACATCAACGGCAGCGAGAAGCGGCCATAGGTATCGTTGGTGAGCAGGCCGACGGTGAAGCTGCGCCGCCGGAGCAGGCTTTGCGCCAGGCTGTTGGGCCGGAAACCGAGCCGCCGGGCGGTCTCGCGAATGCGTTCGCGCGTCTCGGCTGTCATCCGGCCCTGGCCATTGAGCGCCTTGGATGCGGTGGCGACACTGACTCCGGCCTGGGCGGCCACGTCACGCAAGGTGACTGGCTTGGAAAAGACTGGAACAGGCAGATCGTCCGATGGCATCGCGCCGAGATCCTTGGTTGGGAAAAGGTTTTCTCTTACCGAGCCGGATGAGGCCCGGCAGGTGGCCGAGCCCAACGACGATTGCTTGGGAAAACCTTTTCTCAGATGAAGCTAAGCCAGATCGAATCGCTGTTCAAGGGGAAAAGTTGGTTGGCCTCCGCTCCTCTCCTCCGAAATGCAACGCGGGGTAAAAGCAGCCTCGGAAGCGCGTAGGGGAGAAACGTCAATCGCAGTGCTGGAGGCCCTCGGTCGACACGGGGCGGGGCTGCCGCTTGGGCGTGAAGGATCGCAACTCTGCGCCGGAAGCGAGGCCCGGCAAGGTTGGCTGACGAACGCTCTGAAACTCGATGCCGAAAATTCTGAACAATCCCTCGGGATTAACCTTTCCGTAAATATTTGGCCGCTACTTCGACAGCCATGGCCTCGTGGCGGAGCGGCTACGCTGGAGACGGCAAATCTCTGAAGCCTCGGTTCGATCCCGAGGCGAGGCCTCCAAAATTTCGCGTCCCAATCTGCCCCGAGCGCAGTCAGTTCCCGCGAATAGATTGTGTGTTGCGAAGGCAGTACGGACCGGCCGTCAAAGCAGTCCTGTCTTGAATTTGGCATGCAGGCGCTCGCGAAAAGAGTGCTATGGAAGGGAGGCGAGCGTTGTTGCTTCGCTTTTTCCTGACATTCGAGGCCTTTCGTGCGTGAACCGTCGCTGCTGCCCGTTTTTGGAAAACTTGGCCTCAAGACCCCTGTCGCCTTGGCGGCGGCACCAATCTCGCCGGCAGGTGTGCCGCACCTGCGGAAGCTTCTGGCTGCGCATGGCGGCATGGTGCTGAAACTGTCGGTCGTCGCCTGGACGGTGCTGATCCTGGGCGCCGTGTTTTTCACGATGCGAGGCTGACCGGCATGGCCAACCGCTACACGGTGCGCATGGAGCTTCCCCAGAGTTGGAGCATCATCGATGTCTTCACCGGCCAGCCTGCGGTTGTCCGGCAAAAGGTGATGGTCGGGATGGGGCCGCGCGAGGCCGAGGACATGGTCGTGCAGATGAATGTCCGCGACGTTAAACGCCGCGAAAGGGCCGAGCGCAAGACCTGATCGCGGTCAGCGCCAACTCGCCGCCATTTCAGCCGAAATCGGCCGCCGTCAGCACATACATGCTCTTGCGGGTGCGGTCGTAGGCCTTCGACGCCACCTCGCGGATGGCGCTGCTCTCGGTGTCGAATGTCTGGAGATAACC
>NZ_RZPH01000328.1:0-5633 GCF_004022825.1 Mesorhizobium sp. M7A.F.Ca.CA.004.04.2.1 | reverse complement strand
TGCCGGAAGATGGTGGCGTCCGGCGACATGTCGCCGACGGTGAGCAGCGCGATGTCGGCGGCGGCCGCGCGTTGGCGCACATCCTGCAGGGTCGGCTGCGCCCAGAGGAGATCGCGCAGCGAGGAATTGTCGACCGTCACCGGCGCGGTGATCTGGTAGCTGTCGACCTCGAAGACGTCTGCGACCTTGGCTGCGACAATCGATGGATTGATCCATTGCGAGTGCGGCAGGCTGCCGACGAGCGCCACCACGCAGGCACGCTTCAGCTGCCGGCGGGCAAGGAAGCCGAGGCTGGCATGCAGGGTCGCGCCGCCACCGATCGCCAGCGTCATGCCGTCCTGCATCTGCTCGCCGAGGTAGGCCGCGACGGCATGGCCGATGGCCTTCTCCAGATGGTCATGCCCCGACGGCGTCGGGATGACGACGGCGGCGTTCAGACCCCAGCGCTTTTCCAGTTCCCGCTCGAGCGCCACCTGTCCGGCGGTCGGCGCGTTGATCATGGTGACGACAATGCCCTCGGCGGTGCAGGAGGCCAGCGTACGCATGACCTTCACCCTGGAGACATCGAGCTTTTCGGCGATCTGTTCCTGGGTGAAACCTTCGACATAGTAGAGCCATGCCGTCTTGACGTTAAGGTCCGACGAGACCATCGGCAGGCGAGCCTGTCTGGGTTTTTCTGTGGTCATCGGTTCCTGTCCCTCATGAGCCGTGGCCTGCCCGGTGCTCATCAAGGAAACACCGGCCGGATGTCAACTGATGCCGGATCTTCGGCGTGTCGATTGTCGCACATTTCTGTTCATTTGTAATTGACATCGTACATATGAACATATTTTGTGGGTTTCACGCGCTGTGTCATCCACCAGTCATATGCGCCGTGCAGGGAGGAAGAGACGGGGAGCCGGCCAGAGCCGGACCGGTCATGCACAGACAAGACAGGAGGTCTCATTGAAGACGCACTTCATCAAGCTGCTGGCCAGCCAGCTGGCACTCGCGGCAACTTTGTTTGCCGGCGTGGCAAACGCCGAAACACTGACGCTCTACACGTCCCAGCCGGAAGCCGACGCGGCCAAGACCGTGGATGCCTTCAAGAAGGCACAGCCGGGTATCGATGTGAATATCTATCGCTCGGGAACGAGCGATATCCTGACTAAGATGGCGGCCGAGTTTGCCGCCGGCAGCCCGCAGCCCGACGTGCTTCTGATCGCCGATGCGGTCTCGATGGAGCTGTTGAAGAAGGACGACCGGCTGCTGCCCTATCCCGAGGCAAAGCTCGAAGGCATCGAAGCGGATGCCTATGATGCCGGCAAGACCTATTTCGGCAGCAAGCTGATCACCACCGGCATCGTCTACAACACCGCGGCGACCGAGAAGCCGCAGCATTGGGCAGATCTCGCCAAGCCGGCCTATGCAGATGGCCTGGTCATGCCGAGCCCGCTCTATTCGGGTGCGGCCGCCTACCTGCTTTCGGGCTTCGTCGGCGATACCAATTATGGCTGGGATTTCTTCCAGAAGCTGAAGACCAACAACACCGTCAGCGTGCGCGGCAATGGTGCGGTGCTGAAGTCGGTGGCATCGGGCGAGAAGCCCTATGGCATCCTCGTCGACTTCATGGCGATGAACGCCAAGAAGAAGGGTTCCCCGGTCGAGTTCGTGTTCCCCTCGGAAGGTGTGCCGGCAGTGACCGAACCGGTCGCCATCATGAAGACCGCCAGGAATGTCGATGGCGCCAAGAAGTTCGTCGACTTCATTCTTTCCGATGACGGCCAGAAGCTTGCGCTTTCGATGGGCTATCTGCCGGCGCGCGCCTCGGTCGGCCGCCCCGAATGGCTGCCGGAAGGCGTCAAGGTCAAGGTGATGTCGTTCGACACCAAGGCAATCGTCGCCAAGACCGACGCCGACAAGGCGAAGTTCTCGGAACTGTTCGGCGGCTGAGCCGGCAATCCAGTCGGCATGCCCCCCTAGCGGCATGCCGACTGCGAAACCCGAGCGCATCGGCTGATCGATCCCAGGAAAAGCAATCATGTCAACACGGATCAGGGAAAGCCGGGGCCAGGAAATGGTCCTGACGGCGGCGGTGGCCATCGTCATCGTCCTGCTTTCGCTGCTGCCGATGCTGCGCCTGATCAAGGAGATCGTGGCACCCGGCGGCACGCTGTCGGCCGTCGCGATAAAGGCGGGGCTCGCCAGTCCGGCGACCTGGGTCGCCACCTGGCACACACTGGTCGTCGGTATCGGCGGCACCCTGCTTGCGGTGTTGTCGGGTACGCTGGTGGCCGTCCTCGTCACTCTGACCGATATCCGCGCTCGCAGCGCCATGGTGCTCTGTTACGTCATGCCCTTGATGATCGCACCGCAGGTGACGGCGCTGGCCTGGCTGCAATTGTTCGGCCCGGCAAGCCCGTTCCTCAAGCTGTTCGGGGCGGCACCGCCGCTCGGTACCAGGAATCCGCTCTATTCGACATTGGGCATCATCCTGCTGCTCGGCGTGCAGTATGGGCCGCTGGTTTTCCTGCTGGTGCGCGCCGGCCTGCGCAAGCTGCCGCGCGAGCTGGTCGAAGCGGCGCGGGCGGGCGGCGCCGGCTGGTTCACCGTGCTGGTCACCATCGTGCTGCCCTTGATGACGCCGTCGATCATGGCCGCCGCCGCACTCGCCTTCGTCTCCTGCGTCGGTAATTTCGGTATTCCGGCCTTTCTAGGTATTCCCGCCAACTATCTCGTGCTGCCGACGCTGATCTATCAGAAGCTGGCCGGCGGCGGCCCTGCCGTGCTCGGCGAAACCGCGTTCCTGTCGGTGCTGATCGGCATCATCGCCATGGCGGGCATCCTTGCCCAGGAGATCATGAGCCGCCGCCGCGACTATCGCATCAGCTCCACGTCGCTTTCGGCTGAGCCATACGAACTCGGCCGCTGGCGGCCTACGGTCCAGGCCGGCATGTGGCTGCTGATCATCGTGGTGCTGTTCCTGCCGCTGTTCGGGCTGGTTCTGACATCGCTGGTGCCGGGCTACGGCATCGCGCTCACCGCCAAGACGGCGACGCTCGACAATTATCGCTTCGTGCTGTTCGAGCATGACGCGGCCGGCCGCGCCTTCTTCAACAGCTTCTGGCTGTCGATCGCGGCGGCCTTCTTCGCGGTCCTGGTTGCCGTGCCGATCGGCTATCTGATCGCCTGGGGCAAGCAGCGCTGGGTGCGGCTGCTCAATCTGTCGGTGGAACTGCCCTATGCACTGCCCGGTGTGGTGCTGGCCATCGCCTCGCTGCTCATGTTCCTGCGGCCGATCCCGCTGACCGGCATCCAGCTCTACAACACCGTCTGGATCATCCTCTACGCCTATCTCGCCCGTTTCCTGGTGCTGGCGCTGCGGCCAACCATCAGCGGCTATCACCAGATCGACCGGGCGCTGGAGGAGGCTGCGCAAGTGGCAGGCGCCGGGCTGTTCACGCGCATGCGCACGATCATCTTTCCCTTGGTGGCACCGGCGGCGATCGCCGGCGGCCTGCTGATCTTCATGACGGCGCTGAGCGAACTCACCGTTTCGGCGCTGCTGTGGTCGTCGGGCTCGGAAACCATCGGCGTGGTGATGTTCTCCTTCGAGCAGGGCGGCGATTCCAACTATGCGGCGGCGATGTCCGTCATCACCGTGGCGGTCACCTTCGTGCTGATGCTGGTCACCAATCTGCTTGCCCCCTACCTTCCGACCGGAGTGCTGCCATGGCGCGATTGAGCCTGGACAATGTGACCAAGAGCTTCGCCAATTTCGATGCCGTCAGGGACGTGTCGATCGACGTCGCCGACGGCGAGTTCCTGGCGGTGCTCGGCCCTTCCGGCTGCGGCAAGACGACGTTGCTGAGGCTGGTGGCCGGATTCGAGAAAGTGACTTCGGGCGAAATCCGCATCGGCAGCGAGGTCGTGTCGGGCAAGGGCTGCAGCGTCGCACCGGAAAAGCGGCGCGTCGGCATCGTCTTCCAGAACTATGCGCTGTGGCCGCATATGACGGTGGCCGAGAACATCGGTTATTCGCTGAAGGTGGCGAAGCTCGACAAGGCTGTCGCCCGCCGGAAGGTTGAAGACGCACTCGCCCTTGTCAATCTGCAAGGGCTGGGCGAGCGTCGGCCGGCCAATCTTTCCGGCGGCCAGCGCCAGCGCGTGGCGCTGGCGCGCTGCCTTGTCGCCGCGCCCTCGCTAGTGCTGTTCGATGAGCCGCTGGCCAATCTCGACGTGCATCTGAGGGCATCGATGGAGGACGAGTTCGCATCCTTCCACAAGCGCACCGGCACCACCATCGTCTACATCACCCATGATCAGGCCGAGGCGATGGCATTGGCCGACCGCATCGCGGTGATGGATGGCGGGCGCCTTGCCCAGCTGGCGACGCCGCGCGAGCTCTATCATGAGCCGGCAAATGAAATGGTCGCATCCTTCATTTCGCAAGGCATTTTGCTGCCCGTGGATGTGTTGAGCGCGGAAGAAAGGGGCCACTGCAAGGTCCGGGTTCTCGGCGCTGAACTGGTTGTCCGCTGCCGGCCAGGCGAGCGGCCGCGAACCGGGGCAAAGGTCTGCTGCCGGTCGGCCGATCTCGACGTGTCGCCGGATGGCCCCGGCTTTGATGGTCTGGTCAAGCGGGTGATCTACCAGGGTGGCTCGGCGCGCATCGAATTCGCGCCTTCGACCAGTCCCGATCTCACTTTGCATTTCGAACAGCCCGACCCGGTTTTGCTGGAGAGCGGAGCCCATGCGCGTCTGCGGATACGCTCCGGCTGGCTGATCCCGGCGGCGGGGGCAGCATCGTGATGATGCTCGACCTGCTCGGCGGCTTTGGCGAAAAGGGCCGCACCAGTCTTGCTGTCAGCAGCGGCAAGGATCGCATCCTGCTCGACGTCGGCATCAAGGTCGGCGCCTCGGGCGCGGACTACTATCCGGTGCTGAACGGGTCGGTCGCCGACATCGACGCGCTGTTCGTCTCGCATGCCCATGAGGATCATGTCGGCGCACTGAGTTGGCTGCTGTCGCGTGGCTATGCCGGCCCGATCTTCATGACGGCCGAGACCCGCAATGAGGCGCCCGCCACGCTCGCGGGCTATGCTGAGCCCGAGGATTTCAGGCGGTTCCCTTTTCCCGAAGACCGCATCGAATTGTTCCAACCCGGCGATACGCTGAAGAGCGGAAATCTCACGATCCGGACGGGACGCTCCGGGCATGTGGTGGGCGGCGTCTGGTTTGCCGTCGACGATGGCGAGAGCCGCGTCGCCTATTCCGCCGACGTGGTGCCGGACAGCAATGTCTTCGTCATGGACACGATCCCCCACTGTGATCTTCTTGTTCTCGACGCCTCCTATGGTGCCGATCCCGTGCCGGGCGCGGCGCGGGCGCTCGAAATCTCGCAGTGGGTTGCGGGGCATTCGGGCGGGTGTCTTTTGCCGACGCCGCTCTCGGGTCGGTCGCTGGAGCTGATCGCGGCCTTGCCTGGCCCGTTCGCCATCCATGCCGGCATGCGTTCGTCCCTGGAAGCGCAGATCGGCGCCACGGCAGCCTTGTTGCCGGGCGTTTCAGCGTTGCTGCGCCGCCGCTTGCAGGAAGCAGCCGACTGGACCGATGCTGATCCCCTGCCGTCCACGCCGTTGCTGGCGGATGAC
>NZ_RZPH01000327.1:0-5645 GCF_004022825.1 Mesorhizobium sp. M7A.F.Ca.CA.004.04.2.1 | reverse complement strand
TTCCAGCACGGCGGCATGGCAAGCGCTGAAGCGGCGGCGCTGCGCGATCAGCCAGCTGTTGAAATGCGGGCTGCGCTCGAGCTCCAGCCCGTCGAGGAAATCGCCGGCAAACAGTTTGGCCAGCGCCCGCAAGCGGCCGACATCAAGCGTGCCGATCCCTTGCGCGGCGGCGCGGCTGACCTCCAGCGCATCGACCAGGCAATCGCTCAGATCGAGTGCTACCGTGTCGCCCTGTGTCACGACCCGGTGTCGGCCCGGCGCGTCGAGTGCGCCGCGCAGCTTGCTCAGGCACCAGCGCAGCTCGCCCCTTGGATCGTTCGGCACGTCCCACAGCAGCTCGCACAGACGGCTGCGGCTGACAGGATGCGGCGCCAGCGCCAGATAGGCCAACAGAGCGCGCAGCTTGCGTGACGACGGCAACGTAACCGGCACGTCATTGCGGGAGATCGCCAGCGGTCCGAGCAGGCGCACGGAAAGGACCGGCATGTCGCCGTCCGGCCTCGATCGGCTGGATTCCACGTGCGTTTCCACGCCTGCTCCCACGCTGGCCTGTCGGCCTCTCCTGTATCACCAAACACGACACGGCGCATCCGGCAGCGGATTTCAGCGCCGGATGCAGCCATTGCCGCTGTGCGGCATGTCAGTCCTAGCGCGGCAAGGTCACCAAACCTCGTCGCCCAACCCGCCGGTTTGTAACCGGCCCGTGAAGACAAAACGCGATGACAATCAAGGAGACCAAGATGTTGCAGCAGCAGAAGATCAGAACCACGGCCGGGCGCGGCCGCTTGTTCGACAGCATTCTCGACACCGTCGGCGACACGCCGGTGGTGCGCATCAACAATCTCGGACCGGCCCACGCGACGATCTACGTCAAGGCCGAGTACTTCAATCCCGGTGCTTCGGTGAAGGACCGGCTGGCGCTCAACATCATCGAGGAGGGCGAGCGCAGCGGTGCGCTGAAGCCGGGCCAGACAGTTGTCGAGGCGACCAGCGGCAACACCGGCATTGGCCTCGCCATGGTCTGCGCGCAGAAGGGCTATCCGCTGGTCGTCACCATGGCCGACAGTTTTTCGGTCGAGCGCCGCAAGCTGATGCGCATGCTGGGCGCCAAGGTGGTGCTGACGCCGCGCGCCGAAAAAGGTTTCGGCATGTACAAGAAGGCGGTGGAACTGGCCGAGGCCAATGGCTGGTTCCTCGCCCGCCAGTTCGAGACGGCCGCCAATGCCGCCATCCACGAGGCGACGACGGCGCGCGAGATCGTCAATGATTTCGCCGGCTCGCGGCTAGATTGCTTCGTCACCGGCTATGGCACCGGCGGCACGGTGGTAGGCGTGGCGCGCGTGCTGCGCCGCGAGCGCCCGGAAACCCGCATCGTGCTCTCCGAGCCGGCCAACGCGCAGCTCATCGGCAGCGGCAAGGTCCAGCAGCGCGGCGCCGATGGTGCCCCCGCCGCCAGCCATCCGGCCTTCGAGCCGCACCCGATCCAGGGCTGGACGCCGGACTTCATCCCCAACGTGCTGCAGGAGGCGATCGACACTAGCCTCTATGACGAGGTGATGCCGATCGCCGGGCCCGAGGGCATCAAATGGGCCAGGGAACTGGCGCGGAAAGAGGGCATCTTCACCGGCATTTCCGGCGGCGCCACCTTCGCCGTGGCACGGCAGGTCGCGGAGAAGGCGCCGGCCGGCGCGGTGATCCTGTGCATGCTGCCCGACACCGGCGAGCGCTACATGTCGACGCCGCTGTTCGATGGCATCGAGGCCGAGATGGATGCCGAGGAGGCCGCCCTGTCGCGCTCGACGCCCGGCTGCCAGTTCCCGGCGACTTGACGGGAGATCTGGTATGGACGCCATGCAAGAAAACCTCGGCCTGGTGGCCGAGGAAACGCTCGATCCCCTAGACTGGGCCGATGTGCAGGCCCTGTCGCACCGCGTCATCGACGATGCGGTCGATTATCTCCGCGATGTGCGCGACCGCCCGGTCTGGCGGGAGATGCCGGCCGATGTGAGAGAGGCCTTCTCGGCGCCGCTGCCGCGCTCGCCGGCGCCGCTTGCCGCCGTCTATGGCGAGGTCTCGCGCACGGTGATGTCCTATCCGATGGGCAACATCCATCCGCGCTTCTGGTCCTGGTACATGGGGTCGAGCAACTTCACGGGGGCGCTTGGCGATTTCCTGGCGGCCATCCAGGGCTCCAACCTCGGCGGCGGCAACCACGCGGCCGGGCTGATGGACAGCCAGGTGGTGAACTGGTGCAAGCAGATGCTGGGCTTTCCGGCTTCTGCCGGCGGCACGCTGGTCAGCGGCGGCTCGATGGCCAACATCATAGGGCTGACCGTGGCGCGCAACGTCAAGGCCGGCATCGACGTGCGCGAGCATGGCGTTGCTGCCATCGAGAAGCCGCTGCGCTTCTACGGCTCGGAGCAGATACACTCGTGCCACCGCAAGGCGATGGAGGCACTCGGCCTCGGCAACCGGGCACTGCGCCGCATCCCGACCGATAGCGGGCTGCGCATCGATATCGCTGCCTTGCGTGCGGCGATCACTGAGGACCGCGCAGCAGGGTTCAAGCCGGCCTGCGTCATCGGTACGGCCGGCACCGTCAACACCGGGGCGATCGACGATTTGCAGGCGCTTGCGAAGCTGGCACATGAGGAAGGCCTCTGGTTCCATGTCGACGGCTGCATCGGCGCGCTGATCGCCATTGCGCCTGAAAACGCGCATCGCGTCGCCGGCATCGAACGGGCGGATTCGGTCGCGCTCGATCCCCACAAATGGCTGCACGCCCCATTTGAGGTCGGCTGCGCCCTGGTCAGGGATGCCGCGGCGCATCGCCGGACCTTCGCGGTGACGCCGGAGTATCTCGAATCGACGCCGCGCGGCCTTGCTTCCGGCGAATGGCTGCATGATTACGGCCTGCAGACGTCGCGCGGTTTTCGCGCGCTGAAGGTGTGGATGGCGCTGAAGGAGCACGGCGTCGAGAAATTCGGCCGCCTGATCGACCAGAACATTGCCCAGGCCGTCTATCTTGCCGGCTTGATCGAGGCCGCGCCACAGTTGCAACTGGCGGCATCGCCGACCGTCAACATCGTCTGCTTCCGCTATCAGCCCGGTCTGACAGGCGAGGCTCTGAAGGCGCTCAACACGGAGATCATGCTGCGGCTGCAGGAACAGGGCATTGCGGCCCTTTCGGACACCACGGTGCATGGCGAGCACTGGTTGCGCGTGGCGATCACCAATCATCGCACACGGCGCGAGGATCTCGACCTTCTGGTGCATGAAACGGTGCGGCTGGGGCAAGACATCGCAACGCAGGGTTCCGCGCCTTCCTAGTTACGGGCAGGCATGCGATTCTGCCGCGATGATTCGGGAGATCCAGGTCGTGACGCTGTTTCGTATGGTTGCACTGGCGGCGCTGGTCTTCACCGCCTCGGCGCAGGCCGCAGACATGGCCTTCTTCGTGAAGAACCTGCGCAAGGAATCTGTCGCGGTCGAGCTGTTCAGCCGCGACCGTGAGACGGTCTGGCCGGGCAATGACAAGGTGTTCCTGATCGAACCCGAGTCGCAGAAATCCGTGCCGCTGTCCTGCAATCAGGGCGAACAAATCTGCTATGGCGCCTGGGCCGACGGCAACGACAGCCTCTCGGCCGGCGTCGGGCCGGACAATGACCAGCCCTGCGACACCTGCTGCTTCATCTGCGTGGAACACTCGACCGAGACGATCGATCTGGTGCCGTAGAGCGCGGAAGTTTCGTTGGACCCAAATTAAGTCAGGGATCGGCCCGTCCGGTCCACTTCCGCGATTCAGCGCTGCATGCAATGGTCGCCCCGCGGCCGGGTGGGCCGCATATTCGGGGGTTATCATGTTTCATGCCTATGCGCGCCGCATGCTGGCCGCGCTGTCCTTCGTCATGCTGGTTGCGTCGGCGGCGCAAGCCGACGATGTCACCTTCGCCATCAAGAACAGCCACCCGAACGCCATGCGCGTCGAGCTCTACAGCCAGGATCGCGACTATGTCTGGCCGGGCGAGGACAAGGACTATTTCCTCGACGACGGCGAGACCAAGCAGCTGCCGATATCCTGCAACGCGGGCGAATCGATCTGCTACGGCGCCTGGGTCGATGGCGACGAGGGCACCTATTGGGGCGTCGGTCCCGGCAACACGGAAAAATGCGAGGATTGCTGCTACACCTGTAGCGGCGGCGAGACCGAGGAGATCGAGCTGGTCCCCTGACCGGTTTGCCAGCTTGACGGTCTTCGGGCCGGAGCCATAGCCTGTGCAAATACCCAGCGCGCGCCGCCTCGAACTGTTCAGACGCGACGTGCTTCAGGCAAAAGGAGCCCAGCTATGGCCGGCATGGTCGAAAGCGACAAGATCGACGTCGGGTTTTCCGGCAAGCGCTGCATCCACTCGCGCAACTGCGTGCTCGGCGATCCGCATGTCTTCGTGCCCAACGCGCCGGGCCAATGGATCCATCCCGAAGCGGCCAGCGTCGAGAAGATCGTCGCCATCGCCGAAAGCTGCCCGTCGGGCGCCATCACCTATGTCAGGAAGGATGGCGGGCCGCAGGAGCAATCACCGGTGGTCAATACGGTGCGGCTGCGGGAAAACGGCCCGCTGGCGGTACACGCCGAGATCGTGCTCGACGGCGAGACTTCTTATCGTGCCACGCTCTGCCGCTGCGGCGCTTCGGAGAACAAGCCGTTCTGCGACGGCAGCCACAACAAATCCGGTTTTGCCGCCACCGGCGAGCCGCCGCTGAAGGACACGCTGGCGCTCGAAGCGAGGAACGGTCCGCTGAAAGTGACGCCGACCACCAATGGCCCGCTCAAGCTTGAGGGCAATCTCGAGATCGTCACCGGAACCGGCCATACGGTCGATCGTACGCAACGCGCCTTCCTCTGCCGCTGCGGCCATTCCGCCAACAAACCGTTCTGCGATGGGACGCACAAGAAGGTGGGGTTTGTGGGGTAGCTGCGATCTCCCTCCTTGAGGGGGAGATGGCCGGCAGGCCAGAGGGGGTCGTCTCGCGTAGAGCGCTGGCTTCCTCTTTCGCCTCGTATGAAGTCGCATCCAGTCTTGCCGACCCCCTCTGTCGCCTTTGGCGACATCTCCCCCTCGAGGGGGGAGATTACCCGTGGCCCAGCGCTCGCGGCTTTATCGCCCGCTCCGTATCGGCTAAGGGCAGGGACAAATAAATTGCCACCCGGACCGCCGCCAAAAATGACCGCCAAGACCAAGCCAAAGCCGCTGTTCCTCGGGATCGACACCGGCGGCACCTATACCGATGCCGTGTTGTGGTCTGAAACGGAAGGCCCGCAAGAAGGCCCGAACAAGGGCAAGGTGCTGGCCAAGGCCAAGGCGCTGACCACAAGGCATGATCTTGCCGTCGGCATTTCCGGCGCCGTCGATGCGGTGCTGCAGAAAGCCGGAACCGATCCGGCTCATATCAAGCTGGTGTCGATGTCGACGACGCTTGCCACCAACGCGCTTGTCGAGGGCCAGGGCGGCCGCGTCGCGCTGGTGATGATCGGCTTTTCCGAGGGCGACCTCGCCCGCGACGGGCTGAAGGCCGCGCTCGGCACCGATCCGGTGGTGTTTTGTCCGGGCGGCCACGACGTGCACGGCAATGCCGCCAGGCTCGAT
>NZ_RZPH01000326.1:0-5649 GCF_004022825.1 Mesorhizobium sp. M7A.F.Ca.CA.004.04.2.1 | reverse complement strand
GCCGGCTTCAAGAGCGTCATCTGCAACCGGCCCGATGACGAACAGCCGGGCCAGCCTTCTGCCGACACCGTCAAGGCGGCGGTGGAAGCCGCAGGGCTCGCCTTCCGCTACATTCCGGTGATCAGCGGCCAGATCACCGCCGAGAATGTCGAGGATCAGGCCGAAGCGCTCGACGAACTCGACGGCCCGGTCTTCGCCTATTGCCGCTCCGGCGCGCGCTGCACCAATCTCTATGGGCTGATCCAGCAGTCGAAGGGCTGAACGGCCAGGGCTTAAATCGGCAGCGCGCCGGTCTCCTTCAACGTCTCCAGCACGATCGCCGTCTTCACGTGCTGCACGGATTCGTGTGGCAGGAGCACGCCGTTGACGAATTCCGACAGCGACTTCAGGTCGGGCGTCACCACTTTCAAAATGTAGTCCATCTCACCGGTCAGCGCGTGCGCTTCCTGCACTTCGGGCAGCCGCGCCACCAGCTCGCCGAAGCGCCTTGCATTGTCGCGGTTGTGCGTGGCGAGCGTCACCGAAATGACATTGACCAGGGAAAAACCGAGCTTGTCGCGGTCGAGAACGGCGCGATAGCCCTTGATAAAGCCGTCCTCCTCCAGCCGCTGGCGGCGGCGCGAGCATTGCGACGCCGACAGGTTCACCCGCTCCGAAAGATCGTTGTTGGTCAGCCGCGCATCACCCTGCAACAGCGCCATTATCTTGCGGTCAAACTGGTCAATGCGCGCCTCATCCATGGTTTTTCCTCACATCATGCACGCTTCACGCATGACATCATCATTTCAAGCGTTTGAATGCAAGCACCGTGCGCCTCCTCCGCGTTATGATCGTGTCAAATGGCCTTTTCAGGCCAGGCCAGCTTTCGGAGGAATATCATGGGTCCCTTCCCGCACGACGCCCCGCCCGCCAGGATCGGCAAGGACAACCCGGCCGGCACCGACGGCTTCGAGTTTGTCGAATTCGCGCATCCGGAACCGGAAAAACTGGCTCAACTGTTCACCCGTATGGGCTATGTCGCGGTGGCCAAGCACCGCACGAAAGACGTCACCATCTGGCGGCAGGGCGACATCAACTATGTCGTCAATGCCGAGCCCGGCTCGCATGCGATGAAGTTCGTCGACAAGCACGGCCCCTGTGCTGCCTCGATGGCCTGGCGGGTGGTGGATGCCAAACACGCTTTCGATCATGCGGTTGCCAAGGGCGCCATGCCTTACGAAGGCGCCGACAAAGCGCTCGACGTGCCAGCAATCATCGGCATTGGCGGCTCGCTGCTCTACTTCATCGAGACCTATGGCAAGAAGGGTTCGGCCTATGATGCCGAGTTCGAATGGCTGGGCGCTCGCGACCCACGGCCGGAAGGCGTCGGCTTCTACTATCTCGATCACCTGACCCACAATGTCTATCGCGGCCAGATGGACAAGTGGTGGGATTTCTATCGCAATCTGTTCGGCTTCAAGCAGATCCATTTCTTCGACATCGACGGCAAGATCACCGGCCTGGTGAGCCGCGCCATCACCTCGCCCTGCGGCAAGATTCGCATTCCGCTCAACGAGTCCAAGGACGAGACCAGCCAGATCGCCGAATATCTGAAGAAGTACAATGGCGAGGGCATCCAGCACATCGCTGTCGGCACCGACGAGATCTATACCGCCACCGACAGGCTGGCCGAGAACGGGCTGAAGTTCATGCCCGGCCCGCCGGAGACCTACTACGACATGTCGTATGACCGCGTGAACGGCCATGACGAACCGATCGAGCGGATGAAGAAGCACGGCATCCTGATCGACGGCGAAGGCGTCGTCGACGGCGGCATGACCAAGATCCTGCTGCAGATCTTTTCGAAGACCGTGATCGGCCCGATCTTTTTCGAGTTCATCCAGCGCAAGGGCGACGAAGGTTTTGGCGAGGGCAACTTCCGCGCGCTGTTCGAATCGATCGAGCAGGATCAGATCAAGCGCGGCGTGATCAAGGTGGACGGCAAAGCGGCGTAAGGTTACTCTCGCTGCGGCCCGGCTTTGGCTTAAGGTTGGGCCTAGCGAGGTCGAGCCGTGCACGTCTCTATTACGGAAGCCAGAGCCAAACTGTCGGAACTCGTCAGGCGTGCAAATGCCGGCGAGGAGATCGTAATCACCCGGCGCGGCAGGGTCGTAGCGCGTCTCTTGCCGCCCCCCGGCAAGGAAAGACCTATCGGCGCCACCGCTGCTCTGAAAGGGCCGAGCGGCTTGACGATTAATTAGAGCCCCAACCGCTCGACCTCTCTCTCCCTCAGCTTCGCATCATAATAGAGCAGAAACTCATCCAGTTGCGGCGGCTTGACCGACGTCCCCGAAAGCATGGCGTGCACCTGGCCGCGGTGATGGATGTCGTGCAGGAAGACATGGGCGAGGATATCGCCGATGCGCTCGGGGATCATGCCGTCCTCGCGCCGGTCGGTGATAACCTGCCGATCGAGGTCGTCGGCCGACAGTCTATCGCAAAAGGCGATCAGCCGCCGGTCGGCTGCGACCTGCGCCGCAAACAACGCCCCCGGCTCGTCGAGGGGCACGAAGTCGTCATGGGCGGCAGCACCGAGACCACCCTCTTCGAGAAAATCGAGATAGAGAAGATCGACCGCAAGGATGTGGTTGAGCGTCGCCTTGATCGATGGAAAGAAGCTGGTGCGTTCGGCCTCGAACTCACCTGGCTGGAGCGACAGCACCGCGCGGTAGAGCCGGTCGTTCGACCACAGATTGTTGCCGGCCATACGGCGCAGATGGTCGAGCAGGTTCACGAGATCATCCCCCTGCCCGCATCAGATGCAAGCCTGCCCCCATGATCGCGAATCCGGCAAGAACGATCAGCAGAAGCCGGTTCATGCGCCGCCGCATGGCTTGCGTTTCCTCGTCGCGCGCGACGTTCATGTTGGTGATGGTGTGGAACATCATCGCCTTGCGCGGAAAGCCGCTGCGGTTGGTCAGGCCGGGCGATCGCGCCTCAATGCGGTAGCTCAGCCGGATCGCCTGGATGAAGACCGCCAGTATGGCGAGTGCCCAGACACCGGCCAGAAGATAGTCCCCCGTCATGCCCTTACCTTTCGTATTTCTCGACCTTCTGCTCAATGGCGCCGAAGATCGAATGCCCGGTTTTGTCCTTCATCTCGATGCGCACCGTGTCGCCGAAGCGCAGGAACGGCGTTTTGGGTTCGCCTGACACAATGGTCTCGATCATGCGCAGTTCGGCGATGCAGGAATAGCCGGCGCCACCGGCCGAAACAGGCTTGCCCGGCCCGCCGTCGAGCTTGTTGGAGACAGTCCCCGAGCCGATGATCGTGCCGGCCGCCAATGGCCGTGTCCTTGCTGCGTGAACGATCAGCGCCGGAAAATCGAAGGTCATGTCGATACCGGCATTGGCCCGGCCGAACGGCTTGCCGTTGAGATCGGCGAGCAGCGGCAGGCTGACCTTGCCGCCGTCCCAGGCATCACCCAGTTCGTCCGGCGTCACCGCGACAGGCGAAAACGCCGAGGACGGTTTTGACTGGAAAAAACCGAAACCTTTGGCCAGTTCCGGTCCGGTGAGCGCGCGCAGCGTGACGTCATTGACCAGCATGACCAGCCGGATCGCCGCGCGCGCCTCATCGACACTGGCGCCCATCGGCACGTCGTCGACAATGACGGCGACTTCGCCTTCCATGTCGATGCCGAAGGCTTCGTCAGCCATGCGGATCGGATCGCGTGGCGGAATGAAAGTGTCCGAGCCGCCCTGGTAGATCAGCGGGTCGGTCCAGAAGCTCGCAGGCATCTCGGCGCCACGCGCTTTGCGCACCAGTTCGACATGATTCACATAAGCCGAGCCGTCGGCCCATTGATAGGCGCGCGGCAGCGGCGAGTGGGCGTCATGCTCGTGGAAGCGCTCCGCCGGCATCGCGTTGTTCTCAAGCGATTCCGCTATTGTCGCGAGATGCGGGGCGATGCGGCGCCAGTCGTCGAGCGCCGCCTGCAGCGTGCGCACCAGGAACGAGGCGTCTGTGAAGCGTGTCAGGTCGCGCGAGACAACGACGAGTTTTCCGTCGCGCGTCCCGTCCTTCAATGTGGCAAGCTTCATGCGGTTTCCTCTCCTGCTGCAGCTTTGGCGCTGCTTAAGCCCACAACAAGACCGTCGCGGGCGATCGTCAAGTCGCCAGCCCATGTTTTCCTGACAGCGGCAGTCCAATCGGCCTCGCCGATCCCGGGATCGTCGGCCGGAATGAGATGATTGAGCACCAGTCTCTTGACGCCGGCATCGCTGGCGATGCTGCCGGCCTCTTCGGCAAAGCTGTGGCTGGCGAGCAGGTGGTCTTTCAGCCGCGCGCCATTGCCGGTCCTGGCCACCAGCCGCTCGATGCCTTCTTCCAGCATCGCCTCGTGGACGAGGATATCGGCGCCTTGGGCAAAATCCGCGAGCGGCGGAAAGAAGGCCGTGTCAGCGGAAAACACCACGCTTTTCCCGCTGTGTTCGAAGCGCAGGGCAAAACAGTCGGTCACCGGCGGATGCTCGACGCGCAGCGCCGAAACCGTCAAGCCGCCCTGTTCGACCACTTGGCCTTCGCCGAATTCGACGATCGAAACCAGGTCGCGAATATCCGGTCGGCCTTCATCGACGATGCGGATCTCGATATCGAACTCCATCGCCTGGCAAAAGCGCTGCCAGTAATGATCCGTGCCGGGCGGGCCGAACACGTGGACCGGGGTCGCCAGACCCGCCGTCCAGGCGGTGTGGATCAGCGGGCCCAGTTCCAGGACATGGTCGGAGTGCAGATGCGTGATGAAGATCAGATCGAGCGATTTCAGGCCGATGCCGGCATCGACCAGGCCACGCGTGACGCCAAGCCCGCAGTCGACGACGATGCTGCGGCCGCCGATCTGCAGCAGCGAAGAGCTTGGCCACGGACCGCCTGGCCGCAGCGCAGGGCCGCCCTTCGAGCCCAAAATCACCAACCGATCCGGCATTGGCTCGGTGCTCAAGACCAGTCGCCCTCGGGCGTGCCATTGAAACGCTTCTTCAGATCCGCCCAGCAGTCGATATAATTGTCCTGCCGGGTTTCGAGTTCGGCGCCGTAGCGGGTCAGCATTTGCGGAAATCGGGTCTCGAACATGAACGCCATGGTGTTGTCGAGCTTGACCGGTTTCAGGTCCGCGCGCGAGGCCTTTTCGAAGCCAGGCGCATCCGGTCCATGGGCCAGCATCAGATTGTGCAGACTGATGCCGCCGGGCACAAAGCCCTCTTCCTTGGCATCGTACTGGCCATGGATCAGGCCCATGAACTCGCTCATGATGTTGCGGTGGTACCAGGGTGGCCGGAACGTGTCTTCGGCCACCAGCCAGCGTGGCGGGAAGATGACGAAGTCGATATTGGCCGTGCCCTCCTCGCCGCTGGGTGCCGTCAGCACAGTGAAGATGGACGGGTCGGGATGGTCGAACAGCAGCGCGCCGACAGGCGAAAAGGTAGCCAGATCATATTTGTAGGGGGCGTAATTGCCGTGCCAGGCAACGACGTCCAGCGGCGAATGGCCGATCTCGGTGACATGGAAATTGCCGCACCATTTCACCGTCAGCCGGCACGGCGTTTCCTTCTCCTCGAACCAGGCGCAAGGCGTCTTGAAATCGCGCGGATTGGCCAGGCAGTTGGCGC
>NZ_RZPH01000325.1:0-5670 GCF_004022825.1 Mesorhizobium sp. M7A.F.Ca.CA.004.04.2.1 | reverse complement strand
GAGCCGCACATGTCGATGTCGACGCCGATCGAATATTTGTCGACCGCGGCACTTGCCTGCATCACGCCTTCACCCGTCGGGCCGGCGACGTTGTAGACAATGTCGGAGCCTTGGCCGTAAAGCGCCTGGGCAAGTTCGCTTCCCTTGGCCGGGTCGTCGAAGGTTCCGGCGAAGACGGAGTTTACCTTGACGTCGGGCGCGGCATATTTGGCGCCTTGCTCGTAGCCGCCCAGGAAGTTGCGGATCACCGGAATATCGCGGCCGCCGACAAAGCCGATCGCCTTGCCGTCGCCGATCTTGTCGAAGGCGGTGCCCTTGGCTTCGATCATGCCGGCAAGTGCACCGGCCACGAAGGATCCCTGCTCCTCGGCGAAATTGGCGTAGATCATCTTGGGGTTGTCGAGGACGCCATCGATAAACACGAAGCGCTGGTCGGGATATTCGGCGCTGACCTTTTGCAGCGAGTCCACCAGCTCCCAGCCCATCACGAAGATGAGGTCGTACTGCTTGCCCTTGGCAAGATTCTCGAACTGCTGCTGGTAGTCGAGCGCGCGATTGCCGGTGTCGACAAGCTTGAGGTCGATGCCGAAATCGGTCTTGGCCTTGTTGAGGCCGTTGACGATCGAAACGCCAAAACCCTGTGCGAAATACCCCGAGATGGCGGCCACGGAAACCTTGGCCTGTGCGGCGGCCGGTCCGAACGAAATGGCAAGCATCGTGCCGGCCAGAAATAAACTCTTGAGCGCCCTTTTCATGTCATTCCCCTTCAGCTTTTTCCAGCTTTTGAAGCCACGCTTTGACCATCCCCACATATCGCCGTAACAACGGCGAGTTCGTTGATGGTCATATGAGTTTAGGAGCGGCTTAACAGGCTGTCAATCGTCATCCGATGCAGTTTTCTTGGCCCTTCGCCCACGTGCTCGACGTCTGCGCTTGACAAATGTCGACGGGCATAATTGTTGATACTCTAATGAGTTTCCATGAACGACGGGATGAAGGAAGCGAAACAATGCCGGCTGTGGTGGTCAGGAAATTTCTGGTTCAGGTCGAAGAGATATTCCATGAGGGCGGACCCCACGCGGCACGCCCGCTCAAGCGAGGCGCGGTCGTCGCGGTCATTGCCAACCCTTTTGCCGGACGCTACGTCGAGGAGATCACCGGCTTCATGGAAGACCTGAAGCCGCTCGGTCTCGATATGGCCCGGCGCCTGATCGACGCCATTGGTGAAGGCGGCCAGGCCATCGAAGGCTATGGCAAGGGTGCCATAGTCGGCGCCGCCGGCGAGCTTGAACATGGCGCGCTCTGGCACAATCCGGGGGGCTATGCGATGCGCGAACTGCTCGGCAATGCCAAGGCGATCGTGCCTTCGACCAAGAAGGTCGGCGGCCCCGGAACGCGCATCGACATCCCGATCACGCACATAAACGCCTCCTATGTGCGCAGCCATTTCGATGCGATCGAGATAGGCATTGCCGATGCGCCGCGCGGCGACGAAATGGCGGTCATCCTGGCGATGACCACCGGCGCACGCGTCCATGCACGGGTCGGCGGCCTTGCCGCCGCCGACATCAAGGGCGAGGACGGCTTGCGATGAACCCCGAAATCCGCCGCATCATCACCATCGTCGAGGAAACCCGGATCGAAGGCGGGCGGCCCGTCGATCCGCCGACGCGGCGTGCCGCAGCCATTGCGGTGATCCGCAACCCCTATGCGGGCACTTACGTCGAGGACCTGTCGGCACTGAGCGCCATAGGCGAAGCCTTGGGCGATATCTTGCCCAGGCGCGCGGTCGCTGCTCTGGGCATTGCCGGCTACCGGGTCGAGAGCTTCGGCAAGGCCGCCGCCGTCGGCGCCGATGGCGAGCTCGAACATGCCGCCGCCATCCTTCATCCAAAGCTCGGCGCCCCGTTCCGCGATGTGCTTGGCAAGGGCGCCGCGCTTCTTCGATGAAGGAATGAGCGCGGCGGCCTCGGCGTGTCGCTCGATATTCCGCTCGGTCACAAGGATGCGGCGCGGGTGCGCAGCCATTTCGACGGCATGGAGGTTCGTGTTCCCGACGCACCGCGTGCCGACGAGATCGTCGTTGCTATCGCCGTCACCGATTCCGGCAGGCCGCACCCGCGCGTCGGCGGGCTGACCAAGGACAAGATTGTCGGGATTGACGGCGTCGGCTGACCGTCAGGCAGGCAGGACTTCCGGCACGCGCATCGCCGGAGGCGTATTTCTGCTCCGGCCGGTCCGCACCACGCCGTCGATGACGACCATTCCAATGCCTGGAAGATTGCCGAGCGCCACGCTGTCGAGCAGCCCGTCGCCGGCGCCGCCGATCGCCTGATCCATGAAGATCAGGTCGGCGGCGCGACCGACCTCGATCAAACCGCGATCGTCCAGTCTGCGCACGCGCGCCGTGTTGCCGCTGGCAAGACAGAACGCCACTTCCGGCGCGATGCCGCCCAGCGAAGCCAGCATGGTGAGCGTCCGCAGGATGCCGAGCGGCTGCACGCCGGATCCGGCCGGGCTGTCGGTGCCGAGGATGACGCGCGAAAGTTCGCCGCGCTGCCTTGCCAGATCGAGCACGAACAGTCCGGTGCGCAAATTGCCGTTATGGACGATTTCAAGCGCCCTCGAGCCCTTCTCGCAGATCTGCCGTATTTCCGCGTCGGGCAGGGCGGTTGGCCCGCCATTGACGTGGGCGACGATGTCGGCGTCGACCTCCAGCACGACATCCGCGCCGATGCGGCCGGAGCCGGGCAGCGACGGGCCGCCCGTGTGGGTCATCGAGGTCATGCCGTATTTGCGCGCCCAGGCGATCATCTGCCGGCCGGTCGGCCCATCCTTGACGCCGCCAAGCCCGACCTCGCCGACAAGCGTCACGCCGGCCTCGGCGAGACTGCGGAAGTCTTCCTCGGTAAGGCCGGGTTCCAGGATCGGTGCCCCGGCCAGGATCTTCATGCCGTTCGGACGGAAGTTGGAGAAGGTGCGTTGGGCAGCGATCGCCAGCGCCTTCAGCCCGACCAGGTCGCGCGGTCGGCCCGGCGTGTGGACTTCCCCCGCCGAGATCATGGTGGTGACGCCGCCATGCACGGTCGAATCCATCCAGCCGATCTGGTTCTGCCGAGGCGTCCAGTCGCCGGCCACCGGATGGGCGTGGTTGTCGATAAGACCCGGCGCGACCGCGCAGCCCATCGCATCGATGACCGTCGCCGCGCTGCCGCCATCAATGTCGCCTGCCTTGCCAATGCCTGATATGCGTCCATCGGTCACGACGATGGTGTCGGCGTCGATGATCGGTTGTGCTAGATCGCCACTCAGCATGAGACCGATATTGCGGACGACGAGCGTGTTGGCAGACGACTGGAGGTCGGACGACATCGGTTCTCACTTTTGCTGTTATGGAAAAAAGGACTGGACGCAGCTTATTTGCCGCCGTCGCCAGTCGATGGGTCGTCGTCGTTGATGCGCTGGAGCAGGCGAAGCAGCGTCGCCTGCTCGGCCGGTGAGAGCGGCGACAGGAACCGCCGCCCGACCTCGACGCTGCGTTCGAGCCGCTCCAGCGTATAGTCGGTCCCTTTGCTGGTCAGCGCGATCATCGTCAGGCGTTGGTCGGTTTCGGAGGCGCTGCGCGTGATCAGCCCGTGTTTGAGCAGTTTGCGCATGACGATGCTGATGGTCGATGGGTCCATCGCCGTCAGCCGGCCGAGATGGTTCTGCGAAACTTCGCCATGCTTGAGGATCGTGGCGAGCGCCGCGAATTGCGTTGGCGAAAGGTCTTCGCCGGCCATGACCTGCTGGAAGCGCAACGTCGCGCGCTGATGCGCCCGGCGGATGACGTGCGCCGGGTGGCGGTCCAGTTCATAGCCGGTCCCGGCGTACTGCTGCAGCACCTGCTCGCGGCTCAGGGGTGCATCGCCTCCCGGCGTTTCGCCTTTTTTGGATTGCGGTTTCTTTTCAGTCGTCACACCGGACTCCTATCGCCGCTGTCTTGGATGTCGCCGGCCGGAAAAAGCTCAAGCCGCAACCCTCGCTGGTTGAAGCGATGTCCCGTCGCGGAGGGCTGCGACGACATCAGCCGAATCGCTGACCACGCCGAAATGGGTCGCTATGTCATACAGCGAGCTTTCCTGCTCGCGTGGTCCCGTCGCCGCGCAGCAATCGCTTGGCACCACCACCTCATAGCCCTCGAAAAAGGCATCGTGGACGGTCGAGCGCACACAGATATTGGTGACCACGCCGAAGATGATCAACTGATCGATCTGCATGTCTTTCAGCGTCAGGTCGAGGTCGGTTTGGAAGAAGGCCGAGTAGCGCCGCTTGATCACATGGATCTCATCATCGCGGGCGCCGAGATCCTCGATGATCTCCGGCCCCCAGCTTCCGTCCAGGCAATGCGGCGTGCGCTTCAGCCATTCGCGCTCGCGTCGCATGCCCGGCCGGTGGCTGTCATGGACCCAGATCACCGGCACGCCGGCGGCGCGCGCGGCCTCGATCACGGCCAGTTGCGGCCCGACCAGCGTCTCGTACCCAGGCAGGACCATGGCCCCGCCGGGCTTGCAGAATTCATTGATCATATCGATGACGACAACGGCTGCACGGCGTGGATCGAGACGCACCGCGTCATCGTGCCGATGTGAGGAAAAACTGTCCACGGACATGGCGAGCTCCTTTGACCGATCGTTGATGCTCATACAAAAAACCCTAGTGGATGCCAAGTCAATCCCGTTCGACGCAAAGCGTGCTGGTCGGCCTTGCGCACCGCGCTCCGACAAGCGTATGCGCTATTTGTCCATCGCGAAATGGCCTTGACAACGCTTGTCAGGCATGTGCTCGATTTGTACGACCATCAACGATATTCAAGCCGCTGAATTGTGGAGCCGAGGCCGAGATATGAAAACCATCGTCACCGGAGCCAGTGGCCTGCTTGGCTGCCATGTGGCCGAGGCTCTGGTTGCGGCCGGCCACGATGTGCTTGGTGTCGATACCGTGGTGCCGGGTGAGGTCGCATGGCGCCACGCAACCGCCGATTTGACCGATCTGGGATCGACGCTGCAGCTGGTGCGCGACTGCGATGCGGTTGTGCATGTCGCGGCCATTCCGCGGCCGACCGGCCGGGCCGGCGGCGAGGTGTTCAAGACCAACATCGCGACCGCCTACAATGTGGTCGAGGCAGCTGCCATGGCCGGCGCCAGGCGCTTCGTCTATGCCTCGTCCTTCAGCGTTTTCGGCTATCCCTTTTTCGAGAAACCTGTTCGACCGCCCTATCTGCCGGTCGACCTGAACCATCCGGTCGGCGCGCAGGACCCGTACGGCCTGTCGAAATGGCTGGGCGAGGAAATCGTCGACGCGGCGGTGCGCCGCGGCGCCTTTTCGGCGGTCAGTATCCGCATGCCGTGGATCCAGACGCCGGGTTCTTTTTTCGAGGGCGTCGGGCCGCGCCGCGCCACTGCCGACAGTGCCCGCGACCTGTGGGCCTATCTCGATGCGCGCGACTGGAAGCTGGTGTCGGGCCGCCCGTTCAGCGATTCCGAAACCCGCTCGGGCACAGGCGTGTGCCTGATCGGCGAGACCGTGCGCCAGCAGTTCTTCGGCGCCGGCGATCCCGAGGGCGAGATCATCCGCGTCAACCGCACCTCCTGCAAGATCATCGGCCTGCTCGAGCCCAAGGGCTATACC
>NZ_RZPH01000324.1:0-5678 GCF_004022825.1 Mesorhizobium sp. M7A.F.Ca.CA.004.04.2.1 | reverse complement strand
TGCACATATGGGGAATTCACAGGTCTCGCCCTTCCCGAAACGCCGGTCTGCCGGCATTTCGGCGGGCAACATCGACCTATTAGGAGGTGAGCATGTTACTCGATCATACGGCTATGTTAATTTAACGTCAATCTGTGTTATTTCGTGCCTGAGCCAGTAGAATTGCACAGCCATCGGCTATCTAATTTTTTTCTAACTAGCTGTTTCTCCATAATAATATCTGACATCGGCAAAATCCCAATCCACCTGTGAGTTGAGCGATTGGGGATGCGGCGCATCCTTAGGCAAACCGACCGGATTGCCTTGGGAAAGAGCATCGGCGACGGAATGATCAGCCCAGCCGCATCAGGTTCCGGTCCTCGAGTTCCAGGGCGGCGGCCTCGACTTCCTCTGCGAGGCGCCCGGCGCTCCAGCCCAGCGCCCGTCCGGCAATCGTCGCAATCTCCTGCAGATCCCGGCCCGTCAGTGACCCTGATATCGCCAGGGTGCTGCGGCGCATGACGATATCGGCCAGATGTTCGACGAACTCGGTGCGGACGATGTAGTCAATTTCCGATCGGCTGTAGCTTTCTGAATCCGGCAGTCGGCCCTCATCATCCGGCTCATGTGTGGCGATCTGCGTGGCTCTGGTGCCATATCGCGACAGCAGCGCCTCGAGACGCCGTTCTCCAGCGCCCGTCTCCGAGTGAGCCAGAGCCAGCCAACTTGCTCGCGCTGCAGCATCAGCCGGGAAATCCCTGCCGCCGCCGATCGGCATGGTCTGCGTCGTCACCTTGCGGCTGCGCTGCAGGCGGCCGAGCACGGTGTCGGCGACTTCCTCGGCGAAGCCGCGAAAGGTCGTCCACTTGCCGCCGATCAGCGAGATGACTGCGAAAGGTCTGTTCCGATCCGGCTCGGCGACGGGCGCCGAGTGGTCACGGCTGATCAAGCCGGGCACCGATGCATCCGAGGCCGGCAGCGGCCGGATGCCGCTATAGGCATAGACGATCTGGTCGCGCTCGAACGCCATCCCCGGCAGCAGCGTCCGTACGCTGTCGAGCAGGTACTCGACTTCGTCAGGTTCGCAGCGCACCGCGTCGGGGTTGTCGGCCTTGATGTCGGTGGAGCCGACCAGCGCCAGGCCGAGATAGTCGTAGACAAGGCAGATGCGGCCGTCATCGGCTTCGAAATACAGCATGCGTCCGGCCAGGCTTTTGACCAGCTCGTCGTGCTTCAACAGGATGTGCGAGCCCTTGGTGCCGCCGATCATCTTCGACGGCGCGCCTAGCGAATCGTTGACATCGTCGATCCATGGACCGGCGGCATTGACCACCAGCTTCGGCCGCACCGAAAAGGCCGCGCCGTTTTCCGGCTGGAAGGTCAGCACGCCATCGGCGGACTTCGCCAGCGCCGTGTAGTTCGCGCTGGCCGAGGCCTCGTTTGCCTGCAGCCCATCGAGGATCAGTTCGAGCACGAGCCTCTCGGGGTGGCTTATCTTGGCGTCGTAATAGGTGCCGGTGGCGACGATCGAGGGGGCGAGCGCCGGCATCTCACTGAGCGCCTGGCGCCGCCCGACCATGCGGTGACGCGGCATGACCTGGTTTCGCGAGCCATAGAAATCATAGATCATCAGGCCGATCTTGATCAGGACGGCGCCACGGCTGCGCGGCGCGCTGGTCGAGCCGAACAGCGTCCGCAGCGCCGCCAGCATGCCCTTGCTCCAGGAGAAGATCGGGATGACCGTTGGCAGCGGGCTGACATAGTGCGGCGCGTTTTTCAAAAGCAAATTGCGTTCGAGCGTCGACTGCGCCACCAGCCTGAACTCGCCGGTTTCGAGATATTTCAGACCGCCATGAATGAGCCGCGATGGCGCAGCACTCGTGCCGGAGCCGAAATCCGCCTTGTCGACGATCAGGCAGCTGACGCCTTGCGCGCACAGATCGCGAAACAGCCCTGCCCCGTTGATGCCGGCGCCAAGAATGACGACGTCGACCTCCCCGGCTCCGGCCATGGCGGCCAGACGCCCGGCTGGATTTTCCGTACGTATTGCTTCGCTCGAGCTCATGGCGCTTTCGTCTTGACGATGCGCAGCTTCACGCCGGCCCGTTCGAGGGCTTGCGCCCGCGCATCGCCCAGGCCTTCGGTCGCCAGCACGACATCGAAGCTGGTCAGATCATCGAAGACATGCAGCGCGATCCTATCGAACTTGGCATGGTCGATCAGAAGGATACGCTTGACCGATGCGGCCATCATCGCCTGCTTGACCCGCACGACATTGGGATCCTGGATGAAGGCGGTGGTTCCGGTGATGGCCGAAGCCGAACAGATCAGCACATTGGCGCGAAGCTGTGCCACCGCGTTCTCGCAGACGATGCCGATATAGGCGTTGTAGGTGTTGTGGTACTGGCCGCCGAGACAGATGAAGTCGAGTTCGTCGACATGGGTCAGCAGTGCAGCCGTCGCCACTGAGTTGGTGATGACGGTCAGCGGCTTGACGTCGAGCAGGAGCGTAGCGACCGCATTTGCCGTTGACGAATCGTCCAGCATCACCACCTGGCCAGCTTCGATATAATCGAGTGCTGTCCGCGCCAGAGCATCCTTTTCGGCACGGTTGACCGTCACCCGGTAGCGGAAGGCGCTTTCGTAGAGACCGGAAGGCTGAACCGTGACCGCACCGTGCAGCTTGCGCAACACGCCCTGCTGCGCCAGCCGGTCGATGTGCCGGTGGATGGTCATACGCGACACGCCGAAATGCTCGACCAGATCGTCGATGCGTACCTGGCCGAGCTTGATCACATAATCGGCGATCTCTTCGCGTCGTTCGTCGGCCTTGATCATGCGCTTCCCCCGGTGTCTGGCCGCGCCAGTTTCTCGATGTCAGGCCAATGCGGTTCGAGCGCACCGGCTATGCGGCCATAGAGGGAAAAGCGCTCGTTGAACACAGCACTCGAGGCCGGCACTGGCTCGTATTGGCGCGCGGTCATGCCGACTTGCCTGGCGCCTTCTTGCGGCGTCGCGAAGATGCCAACCGCCGCACCCGCGCAAAGCGCAGCGCCAAACGCCGCGGCCTCGTCGGTCGAGGTAACGATGACCGGGGCGTTCAACACATCGGCAAACATCTGGACGAAGGCCGGATTGCGCGAGCCGCCGCCGGTCAGGCGGATTTCGCTGATGGCAAAGCCGTCGCGCAAGGCTTCGACATGGGTACGATGATTGAAAGCAATGCCCTCCAGAACCGCCTTGAGCATATCGCCGCGATTGTGCCAGCCATGAAGGCCGACAAAGCTGCCGCTGGCGACATCGCCAAAGGGGGAGCCGAACAGATAGGGATGAAACAGGATGGTCGACCGCTTTTTAAGCGCCTCGTCGATCTCTGTTGCCAAAACCTCGTGGATCGAGCCACCACCGACCGATGCCCTCTCCTGTTCCGAGCGGCAGAACGTGTCGAGAAACCAATCGTAGTTCGCGGTCGAGGCCGGCGAGATCGCCATGTTGTTCCAGCGGCCGGCGTCGATGGCGTTGCGACAGAGCCAACGCGGGTCGACGCGCGGTTGCGAAGAGACCACTTCGTTGATGGAATAGGTCCCGGCGACAATGGCAAGCACACCCTCCTCATGGCCGCCCATGCCAAGTGCGGAGGCAGTTACGTCATGCAGGCCGCTCGCCACTGGTGTCCCCTTGGCAAGGCCGGTCATGTCGGCGGCCTCGGCGGTAACGTGGCCGGCGATCTCGGCCGAATGCGCCATCGGCGGCAGCGCGTCGAAAAGATCGTCCAGTTCGAAGATGCGCATCGCTTCCAGCGCGTAATCCTGCGTGCGGAAATCCGTGAATGAGGTGCTGGCCTCGGTACGGTCGGTGCCGATCGTGCCGGTCAGGCAAAAGCGCAGCCAGTCCTTGCAGGCCAGTATATGCCCGATGCGGCCATAGCGGTCGGGTTGGTTCTTCCTGATCCAGGCCAGCAGCGCCGACGGAGCCGAAACGTGCGGCGCCTGTCCGGTACGCGCCAACGCATTTTGGAAGACCCCATCCGCCGACCATTGTTCGACAATCTCGCCGGCGCGGCTGTCAAGCGACAGGATACCGGGGCCTAGCGGCCGGCGATCCTTGTCGAGCAAATAGAGACCATCGCCGTGTGCGGTCGCCGCCACCGCCTTGATATCGTTGGCGGCCCGGCCGCACAATGCGATCGCTTCGCGGATGGCATCGGCGGTGGCTTGCCATAGCCTTGCCATGTCGCGCTCCACCCAGCGCGCATGGGGCATCGACTGCGGGACGCGCCGGCGCGCCACCGACAACTGCGTGCCATCGGCATCGAAGATCACCGCCTTGGTGACCGTGAGACCGTTATCGATTCCGAGCAAACTGGGCATGGGCGCCGCCGCTTTCAGCAACTGGTGAAGGGCGCTGCAAGGCAAACCTGCAGGTTGGGATAGGGATGACAGGCATGACGACAATCAACGAGCAACGGTGATACAAAAGCGACGCATCCGACGCGGTAAAAAGACCATAGTAGCATGTTAAGTTAACGTCAATACGTGAGATATTTTGCGGATATGTCTGACGTCATCTGCGACGAAAATTGCCATCCCCTCGTACCGCATCCGATGCGGACGAAGTTCCGGCTAGTGCCCAACTGGCCGGATAGGCTTCAACCCCGCGCTGGGAGCCAGAGAGCACGGTACGATTGACGCCGAACGCGCTTCGACTGGCTTTGCGAGTTCCTGCGCAACGACCGGACAACCCGCACCGCTTCGGCGCCTTCAAAGAAAACGCGACGACTCAAGAAGCTCAGCCACCCCGTCCAGTTCCTTGTGCAGGCGATGCCAGCGACGGTCGAGATAAACAAGCGAATGCGCCTCCGGGGGGACCTCGTCCGGCTGTACCTCGCCGTCAAGGAGTTCGGCCGCGACCAGTGTCGCGCCCTCAATCGGCAGAACGCCGAGCCGACGGGCGCGGAACCAGGTCGAAACGCCGGTATAGCGCGGTTCGCCGGTGGGCAGCCGCGCCCAGGCGCCTCCCGGCGGGAAACGTTCCGCGCCGCTGGACGCGCAGAGCTGCGCCAGGTCGATATCAGTGAAGCGCAGCAGGTGGATCACCATGGTCTCGGCCCGCAGCAAGGGCTCGGACGAAGTCGATTTCATCGAGAGCGAGAAGGCGACGACCGGCGGCGCGGCACTTACCGAGATCAGCGAAGACACGGTCATCGCCACCGGCCTGTCGCCGGGATCGGCAGTGATGACCGCGACACCGGCCGGATGGTGGCGAAAGGCTTCGCGGAAGGCGTTGGTCATGGGGTGCGGGATGCTCATCGACATGTCTCTTCTGCAGCATGAAAAAGGGGCCGGACGGCGTCCGCTGTCCGGCCCTTGCAACTACTTCTTCTCGATCAGGTCGTAGAACTGCCAGGTTCGATCGCTCCACACGCCGCCGATGTCGCGGCCGGCCGAGGTGACGATCGACGGCGCGATGGTGAAGTGGTTGGCCGCTACCATCATCTCGCGGAAGGTGCGCTGGATCACACCGGCGCGGAGCGATGCGCCGCCGCCAGCGCGGTAGGCGAAGTTGCAGATATCGACGCCAACCTCGTGAATCTCGGATTTGGCCAGATGGACAAGGCTGATCTGCCGCGTCGACACGCTATTGCCGGCCTCGACCGTCGCCTCGATGTCGCGCCAGACTTCGAAGACGAAGGCGCGGGC
>NZ_RZPH01000323.1:0-5682 GCF_004022825.1 Mesorhizobium sp. M7A.F.Ca.CA.004.04.2.1 | reverse complement strand
CATGCGGCGGACGTTGGCGCAAAAGTCGTCCTCGTCGGCGATCCGCAGCAATTGCAGGCAATTGAAGCCGGTGCGGCATTCCGCTCGATCCATGAGCGACATGGTGGCGTCGAAATCGGTCAGGTGCGCCGGCAGCGTGAGGACTGGCAGCGTGATGCCACGCGCGATCTTGCAACCGGCAGGATCGGCGCTGCGATCGACGCCTATGACGCGCAGGGCATGGTGCACCAAGCTGCGTCGCGCGATGAGGCACGCAGCGATCTTGTCGAGCGCTGGGATCGGGACAGGCATGCAGAGCCTGAAGCGAGCCGGATCATTCTCACCCACACAAACGACGAAGTGCGCGCGCTCAACCAGGCAGCGCGCGAGCGGATGCGCGCGGATGGAGATCTCGGCGACGAAGTTCAGGTGGATGTGGAGCGCGGTGCAAGGACCTTCGCACGCGGCGACCGGGTCATGTTCTTGCGCAACGAGCGGTCGCTCGGCGTCAAGAACGGCACGCTCGGTGTGATCGAAGAGGTCAGCGTCCAGACGATGACGGTTCAAACCGATGACGCCAGGTCTGTGCGCTTCGATCTGAAAGACTATGCCCACATCGACCACGGCTATGCCGCGACCATCCATAAGGCCCAGGGCATGACGGTCGACCGCACCCATGTGCTGGCAACGCCGGACATGGATTCGCACAGCAGCTACGTGTCCCTGTCGCGACATCGGGATGGGATGGAACTGCATTACGGCAGCGAAGACTTCGCGACCCGCGAACGACTTGTCCGCGCGCTGTCACGCGACCGCACCAAGGATATGGCGTCGGATTACGACCAGATCGACCCGGCGCAACACTATGCCGAGCGACGCGGGATCAGCTTCCGTCAGCGTGTGGTCAAGATCGTGCGCCGGATCGTTCCGGAGAAGCTTCGCGACGGGATTGAAAGGATGCTGGACGGGTTGCGCTCGCCCGGACAAGCAGAGCCCGGCCAGGACCGTGCGTACAGGCCGAAAGGGGGAGAGGTTGGAACGCAAAACGGCGATGCCGGCGCCGAACCAGGAAGGGAAGCGGGCACCAGGGGAGCGCAACGCGGAGCGGATGCGTTGTTGGACGAGGAAGCGGCGTTGCGCAGAGCTCGCACGAAGGCTCTCGTGCGCCACGCGCGAGCGCTCGATGCTATTATCAGCAACGGAAATGTGGACGGGCAGGGTAGTCCCGGGCAGATGCGCGAATTGAGGGATGCACGCAACGCGTTCGATAAGGTTCGGCCGCATGGCTGGCGCGATGCCGAAGCGGCCTATATCAAGAATCCCGAGCTGGTTCGTGAAGCGGGAGCCGGTAGCGTCAACCGTATCGTGCTCGCTCTCCAGCTTGAAAGCGAAATCCGCACCGGACCGGAAGCCGATCCGACCCGCCGGGCCGACCGTTTCGTGGAACGCTGGCAGAAGCTCCACCGGACAAGCCAGGACCAATACCAGGCTGGCGACATGTCCGGTTACAAGTCAACCCGCTCGGCCATGTCCGACATGGCCAAGAGCCTCGAGCGCGATCCGCAACTGGAATCGCTTCTTGCAAACTATAAAAAGGCGCTTGGCGTCGAAGTGGAGTCCGGCCGGCGCCTGGGCGCGGAACTCGCGTTCAGCCACGGTATTGGCATTGGGCGTGGCATGGGCATCTAAACTTATTACGAAATGGCATGTCGAGCGTGTCGTCGACGAAGGTAGTTCCCATCGACAACGACGATGATGACCATGAATGAGATGGAGTCGTCGAACTCTCCCTTGGTAAGGGAGTAGTCTATCGCTGCATACCGGCGGATTTTTCGCTGCGATATCAGGCGCTTGCTCGTTCGCCGTTTTCGGCAGTGGTGTGAGCTGGTGCACGTGTAGTGCCCGGTCCGCATCCGCTGCCGGCCTCATTCGATGTAAGCCGGTCCGTCCTTTTTCACCGGTCCCCACATGCCTCCGGTGAAACTATCGCTGTCGGCGATCTGCAGGACGTTCGGCGGATCGTCGCGGTATTTCTTGCCAAACCAACCTTCGTATTCGAGTTGGATCGGAAATTCGGCTTGAGCCTTCCAAAAGCTCTTCTTCGGAATCCTAT
Source organism: Mesorhizobium sp. M7A.F.Ca.CA.004.04.2.1 (assembly GCF_004022825.1). NCBI lineage: Bacteria > Pseudomonadati > Pseudomonadota > Alphaproteobacteria > Hyphomicrobiales > Phyllobacteriaceae > Mesorhizobium > Mesorhizobium sp. M7A.F.Ca.CA.004.04.2.1. Next base: position 3,590 of record NZ_RZPH01000323.1, on the reverse strand, counting down.
GTGTTAGGCCAAAAGAGCATGTCGTCTGCGCGCCGTTCTGAAGAAGGCGGATCACCATCGAGGACTCAAAACAGGCCAGCCAAAGGCCGCGTGCCTCGGCATCGGCGCCAGCGCCAAGGGCAGCCTCGAGCGCCGCCTGGTCTCGTACTATCAACCTGATGTTCTTGGCTGGGATCGACCCCGAATTCAGTACCACCAGATTATAGGCGATCGCCTCGTTACCTCCGTCATGCGTCTGAACCATCGCCGTTACGATCGGTCGGAACTGGCGCCGCCAAAAGAAGATCGATAGCCCGAACGCCAGGATCGCGACGACTAAGGCTACTACGGATACCGCGAGTTCGGCTGTCATCGTCGCCTAATCGCTCCATCGGATTTTGCTGCCGCGAAGGTGCTGTGTGTCGGCTGCGAACTGGATTTGCGCTATGATGAAGGCCTTTTCGACGCCCGGCGCGACCGCGGCGATCAGGGCATCGAGGGGAAGGACGCAATGCTTCGGGCCAGGAATGGATAGATTGAAGCCAGTGGGATAGCGCAGGTCGTAATCCTGATTGACATGGGCGAGCTGGATCGCCAGCGCTTTCATCATCTGGTCGGCAACCACAAGGCCTTGCTTTTCGCACTCAGCGAACACTTGTCCTGTGTCATGTCGCAATGGTCTTTTGCCAAGCTTGCTCTTCGGCGTGCCCTTCGCCACCAGATATGATTTGAGAATGACCTCCACGGCATGCGCGAGGAGGAAATAGGCCGGATAGCTAAGACCGGGTTCGTTACGCTCGGCAAGGATCTGGAACGCTTGATAGTAGGATCTTCCCCGCTTCAGCAGCTCGCCGGCGTAATCCCCCAAAGGCTGGGGCATCTCCCATAGGTTGGCCGATACCTGGTTAAGCGCGACGGTCGCCGCCATATATGGATCCCCTACTCGCTGGCTGAGGCGCGATGCGATCGGCCGCCGCTTACCTTACACCTCATCTTCATCCTGCTGCTGACTGTGAAGGTCATCAATCAGGATGTCATCAATGACTGAAAGAGCCAGACGGGCATCGATCTCGGGAATGCAATCCTTATGAATGATCTGAGTGAAAAGGCGTTGAAGCTTTTGCCGACGGTCGTAAGCGTCCATCTGCCTCCAGTCCAAGTTTACGGCTCCATACGTTTTCATATGACCATAGTCGTGCTGCGGCAGTGGAGCGGTTGTGACCATGATCGTCCCCGCCATAGGGCGGTCATGGAAGGGCGGCCTGTCAGGCGTCCAGCAGATCACAGTGTCTTTTGCAAGCATAGAAGGCTCCCCCATGTCGCGATGGACTCGAGTGTCGCAGGAAAGAATTGGCACCGCAATTCGGAGGCGTACCGCTTCCGGTCTTGATCTACTGGAAAAAGGAGATCACCTTCGACAGGGAGGTTTCAATCATGCCCGACGAAATGAAAGTGCTTCTCCGGAAAAATGTCGACTTTCGGGACGATCCCGGTCCGCCGCTCGACAGGCGTTACGAGACCGTCACCGTGCACACAAGCCGCGAACCCTTCGTTTTCGTTGGCGAAGGCGACACCGCACGTCACGTTTTCGACTACATCCGCCGAGCCCACTCCAAGAGTGGGTCGTCCAAAAAACTGAGAGACTGCCACGCGGCCGTCAAGGCGGACGGAGGCGCAAGGTCTGATGTTGTCTTTGCTTCGGGCTAACTTCACCGCATAGGTTTTTGCACCCGGAGGGTTTCATTAACCGCCTAGAGCAATACCGACGGCAATTCCGATGCCGATCGCCACGCCGGTTACTAGGTTCCTTGCCAAGCGAATCGTCCAGGCCGTCGCGGCGGCTCGCCAATTCGATCTCGGCTGAGTCTCTGCAGGCCGATCAGCTCATCAAAAACGTGTTCCATGGTGATTTCTCTCCTTCGGGCGATTCCGGTGTAGATCGGCGCCTAGCGAAGTCGAGTTGTGTAGACATGCTGTAGATCAGCCTATTTTCGGCCGTTCCTGAAAACTCTGAAACCGTTGGAAATGATTGGCTCCCCGGGCCGGATTCGAACCAGCGACCAACCGGTTAACAGCCGGTTGCTCTACCACTGAGCTACCGGGGAACGGATGCTCTATGTGAGTGGCGCAGCCTATAGCTGCCCTTTTCGGCTTTGCAAAGAAGCTTTTCACATTTTTCCGAGGCTTTTTCGCGCAGGCCTTTCTCGCAATCGTCGACGGTTGCCCTCATATTAGCCGTCTTGGCAGGGATATGGAACCGAAAGCGCGGCGGCGGCTTTGGTTCCAGCATGCTTGCGAAAAATCAAACGGGTCAATTTTTCGAGACGATGACAGCACAAGACAACCAGATGCCGGCGCGGAAAATCTCCGTTTTCGGGCGCGAGTTCAAAATGCCGCGCTCGCGCGGGCTCAGAATCACGATCGGCATCCTGCTGACCATCGGCGGTATCCTCGGTTTCCTGCCGATCCTCGGCTTCTGGATGGTTCCGCTCGGATTGCTGGTGCTGTCCTATGAATTCGCCATGGTTCGCCGTCACCGGCGTCGCTTTGTCGTCTGGTGGGAACGGCGTCGCCGGCCCGATTGACCGCCGATAGCGCAGGGTGGGTGTTCAACGGGCGGCGTGTTCTTCCAGTGCCTCATGGATCTGCTTGAGAATCGCCGCGGCCGAGGCAAGCCTTGCCCTGTCGTGCGGCGACAGGCTGTCCGCACCTTCGATGGACAGACGGTCGATTGCGTAATGCAGAAGCTCTCCGCATTGTAGCAGGGACAGGCCGGACGAGGCACTCGTATTTGCTGCCATTGTCCGGCGCATGGCTCTTCCTCCTGCCATGTCCAACGCACGGGCCGCCGATGAGTTTCTCCTCCGGGCAGGCTATGCTTAATTGTCCGCTAATGGAGCGGTCAGGCCCGGTCCGACGATTTGCCGGATGCCGTCCGGACTGACGCGAGGAAACCGTTCGGAATGCACGGTGGCCGCTTGACGGCATTTTCGCCGCAACCTATTGGAACCGGGTGGAACGCCGGGAGCAATGAGGCCTCGTGGCGGAGTGGTTACGCAGAGGACTGCAAATCCTTGCACCCCGGTTCGATTCCGGGCGAGGCCTCCAATGCCCGGGCCCCCGCGCGGCAGCGCAGGGGCCTGAAGTTCCTGACACAATGGACCGCGGTTCTGGCGCGGCAAGCGGATTGGTTGGGACATGAGCGCTGATTTCTCCGAACTACGCGTCAAGATGGTCGACGGCCAGGTCCGCACCACCGATGTGACCAGCGCGCCGCTGCTTGATGCAATGCTTGTCATCCCAAGAGAGATGTTTGTCGGCGCCGCCCAGCGCGATCTCGCCTATATCGACGAGGACATCCGCATTGCCGCCGGCGCGGACGGCGCACGCTACCTGATGGAAGCATCCCCGTTGGCCAAGCTTATCCAACTGGCCGAGATCAATCCGACCGATTCGGCGCTCGATGTCGGTTGCGGAACCGGCTACGCCTCGGCCATCCTGTCGCGGCTGGCCAGGTCCGTGGTGGCGCTTGAGAGTGATTCGGCGCTGGCGGAAACCGCCAGATCGACGCTTTCGTCGCTGGGCTGCGGCAATGTGACCGTCGTCCAGGG
>NZ_RZPH01000322.1:0-5684 GCF_004022825.1 Mesorhizobium sp. M7A.F.Ca.CA.004.04.2.1 | reverse complement strand
CTGTTCTTCATTCATGACGGTGTTCACTCAGGCGTGCGAAACGGCGATCTCTTCGTGCCGCTCGGCAAGGACGGCGCGCAGCCGAAGGAGCCGGTGCGTTAGCCATGGCGGACGGGGGCGCGTCTGGCGGGGCTGGGCGCGTACGGCAAGATAAAGGTACCGCCTCCAGGAGGCGGTTAAATCTTTGTCTGCACATCGTTTTTCCGGGAGGCTGCCGCCGGTGCCAAGAGGGTTGGACGTGTAAGTGTCTGATTTTGCTTGATATGTCTGGGAGGCTCGCATTAAGGATGACGAGTTCAGGCCGAGGCTCGGCAAGATCGGGTCGCGCGGCTCGAAGGCCGGCAAACGCTATGCCGGCCAGGTTCGTGCGGCGATCAACCGGGCTGGCGGCCGGCCGCAACGCGGTGGTCGCTTCACAGGAAGCCGGACAGGGCGCGGCGGGGCGGCCGCCGCACTGCTGAAATCGCGCGACCGGTATGCCGCCTTCCGCCAGCGCCGGGTGATCGTCAAGGCGCGGGTCGTCAAGCTCGCCGGCAAGGGCGCGGACGGGGCGCGTGCCCATCTACGCTATCTTCAGCGCGACGGGGTCACCCGCGAAGGTGAACCTGGCGAGCTCTACGGCGCCGACAGCGGCCGCGTCGACGGCAAGGCGTTCATCGATCGCGCGGACGGCGACCGCCATCAGTTCCGCTTCATCGTCGCTGCCGAAGACGGCATCGAGTACGACGACCTCAAGGCGCTGACGCGGCGGCTCATGGCGCAGATGCAGGAAGACCTCGGCACGAAGCTCGACTGGGTCGCGGTCGATCATTTCAACACCGGCCACCCGCACAGCCACATCATCGTCCGTGGCAGGGACGACCGTGGCGAGAACCTGGTCATCGCGCGCGAATATATCTCATCTGGCATCCGCGAGCGGGCGGCCGAGCTGGTCAGCCTCGATCTCGGTCCGCGAACCGACCGCGAGATTGAGCTTCGCCTGCGCCGGGAAATGGAGCAGGAACGCTTCACCAGCATCGACCGTCGGCTGCTCAGCATGCGTGATGATGACGGCCTGGTCTCGCCGGGCGGTCCCGACGCCATTCGCCAGACGCTGCACCAGGGACGGCTGCGCAAGCTCGAGCGGATGGGTCTGGCCGCGGAGGTCGGCGCTGGCTCCTGGCGCCTCGACGATGAGCTCGAAGCCACGCTGCGCCGCACCGGCGAACGCGGCGACATCATCAAGACCATGCACCGCGAACTGACCGGCAAGGGGCTTGCCCGCAGGGCCGCCGACTGGGTGATCCACGATCGATCCGGCGAGCCCGTCCAGTCTCTCGTCGGTCGCGTTGTCGCGCGTGGACTGGCCGACGAGATCAATGACCGCCATTACATGATCGTCGACGCCGTCGACGGTAAGAGCCATTGGATCAACATCGGTAGAGGCGAGGCGATGGAAACGATGCCTAATGGCTGCATCGTGCGTGTCGCGCCAAGGAACACCGAGCCGAGGCAGGTCGATCGTACCATCGCCGAAATCGCCGCCGCGCATGGCGGCCGTTACGACGTCGATATGCACCTGAAGCATGACCCATCCGCCACCGAGAGCTTTGCGCGAACGCATGTGCGGCGGCTGGAGGCGATCCGCCGCGCGACCGGCGGCGTCGAGCGAGAGCCGAACGGCACCTGGCTCATCGCGCCGGACCATCTCGATCGCGTCGCGAATTATGAGGGCCAGCGGGCCAGGGCCGAGCCTGTCGTTGCCGACAAGCTCTCCTCAATGGCGCTGGAGCGACAGGTCAGCTTCAACGGCGCCACCTGGCTCGACCGGGAGCTGGTTGCCGATAGACCCGAGCCTTTGCACGGATCCGGCTTCGGCCGCGACGTGAGAGAGGCGCAAGCTCGCCGGCGGCAGTGGCTGATCGCGCAAGGCCTCGCGCATAAAGAACAGGATGGGATCGTCTATCGAGCCAACATGCTTTCGATCCTGCGCCAGCGAGAACTGAACCGTGTTGCTGGCCAACTGTCGGAGGAACTTGGCCTGCCCTATGCCGAAGCGCGATCCGGAGGACGAGTAGAGGGTACGCTCCGCCGCTCCGTCGAGCTTGCCAGCGGAAAATATGCCGTCGTTGAAAAGTCGCGCGAGTTCACGCTGGTGCCATGGCGGCCGGTGCTTGAGCGCCATGTGGGCAAGGAGGTCTCCGGTGTCGTGAGTGGGGAGGGGATTTCATGGACCGTCGGCCGGCAAAGGAGCGGACCTGGTGTTTCGTGAGATGGTGTACAGCTTTTTAGCCAGCGGCGCGGGCAGCCATGCGAGCCCGCGTAGACCTTATGGCCGCACGCCCGCAATCGGTCGCATGGACCTGCCAGGCGGGGCGGCTTTGGAGCGTTCGGACCCGACACGCTGCGTGAGTGGCCAGACTTCGAGCGCTCGAAGATGCGGACTGTTGTCTGCTGGCCGGCGTTATTCCGGCTGGCCTATGACCGCGGCGCAACAGTTCACCGCTGAAGTTGCCACGGGCGAACATCGACAAGAGAAAAAACACCATTGCGCGTTACAAATCGCCGTTGAAAGCGTTTAGGTTGCATGCGCTTCGCCAAGTAAACGGATACCCCAGAAGAGAGCCATGACCACGGCCCGCCATATCGTGACGCTGCTTAAAAGCCACATTGCCGGCGACGAGGATCGTTTCCTCTCTATCGCGATGCAGCTTGCTGCGCATGAGGCACGTCAAGGCCATGGCAAGCTTGCTCAGGAGCTCAAGGATCTGGTCGACGCAGCCAAGAGCAGGGACGCCCGGATTGCCAAGAGCAGTCGGCCGGTTCCCCTTTTTCAGCCAAAGGGCGAACTCGCAGGCCTCCTGCATGTGCGCTATCCGGACCTGCGACTGACGGACATGATTTTGCCGGACAGTCTGCGCTCGCGCCTGCACCGCGTGCTGGGAGAGCAGCGCCAACAAGCAAGCTTGCGCGAGCACGGGCTTGTTCCCCGTCGCAAACTGCTTCTGGTCGGCCCGCCAGGATCAGGCAAGACGATGACCGCATCGGCATTGGCCGGGGAGCTTCATCTGCCCCTTTTCATGATCGTCCTCGATGGTTTGATCACCAAGTTCATGGGAGAGACTGCCGGAAAGCTGCGGCTTGTTTTTGATGCAATGCAGGCGACGCGGGGCGTCTACTTCTTTGACGAATTCGATGCCATCGGCGCGCGTCGAGGCGAACGCCAGGATGTTGGCGAGATTCGGCGCGTGCTGAATTCGTTTCTGCAGTTTCTCGAGCAAGACGACAGCCACAGCCTGATTATTGCGGCAACAAATCATCCCGAGCTGCTCGACAGAGCTTTGTTCCGCCGTTTCGACGATGTCATCGAATACGCCGTGCCCGATCGGCCGATTATCGAGGCGCTGCTTCGGGCTCGACTCGACCGCTTCGACACCAGAGGGCTTGCCTGGAACGAGGCGATCTCTCAGGCAGAGAGACTGTCGCAGGCCGAGATCACCCGCGCGGCCGACGACGCTGCAAAAACCATCATATTGCGGGGGGGGAAGCGGATCACCTCGGAAGCGCTCATCGACGCTCTGAAGGAACGCCGGCAGGCTTCGCTGTCTGAGTAGCGACAGCACAGATCATAATGGCAGACGATTTTCCGCGCGACCGCGCCCATATCCACCTTCGCAACAACGGCATTCGGGAAGCCTATCGGCGGCCCAACCAACTTATACATGCACCGCCGCTGCCGGCGCGTGATCGGGCGTCGCATGCTGCGGCCTTGACGCAATCCATCGAACAAGCGGTCGAAAGTGCACGCCAGCAGATTGCGGCGCGTGACCCCCAGCTGTCGGTCGGCACGCCTGGCTTTTACCTCGAGATCGATCTGCCCATGTCCGGACGGGCGGCCCTCGACCAGTTGGCCGATCGTCGCCGGCACATGGAGCTGGTCGCCGTCCATGAGCCAACTCAACCCGGTGCTCCCATCACAGCGTCGGTGTTCCTGCCGCAAAGCGCGCAAGCCTATTATTTGCGGAAAGTCGAGGCGTATCGAGACGTTGACACTGACCGCGGCAGACCGCGCAACGAGCCGCTCGTCTCCCGCATGGAGACAGTCAGGCTGGCGACTGCACGATCGTTGTTTACCGACCACGACGACCTCTTCCCCCAGGCCGCTGACGAGCAGGTGTGGTGGGAAGTCTGGCTGCGCGACGGTCGCCGCGAGAACTTCGAGCACATTGCCGAAGCCCTGAACATCACTTTGCGCACGCATGCGGTCAGGTTTCCGGAGCGGGTGGTCATGCTGGCACTCGCCAGCACGGCAATGCTCGACCGCATGATTGCGCACAGCGATGTCGTCGCCGAGCTGCGGCGCGCGAAGGATACGCCGTCCTTCTTCATGGGCCTTGGTGGCGCGGAGCAAAGGGACTGGAGCGACGAGCTTCTCGGGCGCGTCAGACCGCCTCAATCCGATATTGCGGTCTGCATTCTCGACAGCGGCGTACGTCGCACCCACCCGTTGATCGAACCCGCACTTGCCGTTGAAGACTGGCACACCGTCAAACCGGCATGGGGCAGCGACGACACACCTGCGTGGAGCGGCCACGGGACGCGAATGGCAGGTGTCGGCCTGTACGGTGATCTGGTCCCGCTCCTGGTCGGAGGCGATCCAGTTCCATTGCCCTTTCGGCTGGAGAGTGTCCGTATCCTTCCGCCAGAAGACGAGGCAAACGATCCAGAACTCTATGGCGCGATCACCGCGGAAGCGATCGCCCGCGCCGAGGTGCAGGCGCCGGAGCGCCGCCGCGCGATCGCAATGGCTGTGACAAGCGCCAGTCCGGCGCGTGGAAGGCCCACATCGTGGTCTGCCGCTATCGACCAACTCTGTTTCGAAGAGGAGCAGCGACGCTTGATCGTTCTCTCTGCCGGCAACATCGGCGATGACCTCATGCCGGCCGAGCATTTGACGCGCAACGATCTGGAAGCAGTCGATGATCCTTCTCAGGCCTGGAATGCGCTGACGGTCGGCGCTTTCACAGAAAAGGTCGATATCATTGACACCGACTTTGCGGGCTACGCTCCGATCGCGCCGGTCGGCGAGCTCTCGCCGCGCAGTCGCACTTCGGTCGTTTGGGACAGGCAGTGGCCGGTGAAGCCCGAGGTCGTCTTCGAAGGCGGCAATCTCGCCCATGACGGTGTGTTGCCTGGCGAGCCGATCGACGATCTGCAGATATTGACCACTTTCTATCGACCCGAACTGCGCCACTTCACCACCCTCGGAGATACGAGCGCGGCAACGGCCCATGCCGCACGGATGGCGGGACTGATTCTATCAGCGCGCCCCGAGCTGTGGCCTGAAACGGTTCGCGCCCTGATCGTCCACTCGGCCGAATGGACTCCGGCGATGCGCGCACGCATCGATGCGTGCAACGGAGCGAAGGGCGAGATCCAGGCGCTCGTGCGGCGCTATGGTTACGGCGTGCCAGATCTTGGGCGCGCGCTTCTGTCAACGGTGAACGACCTCACGCTTATCGTTGAAGATGAGCTTCAGCCTTTCCAGCGCGAGGGCGGCGCGGCTGCCAAAACGCGTGACATGAAGCTGCATCGCCTGCCTTGGCCGAAGGAGCAGCTCGCGGCGCTCGGCGCTGCCCAGGTCGAGCTCCGCGTCACGCTGTCCTATTTCATCGAACCCAACCCCGGTGAACGCGGATGGACCC
>NZ_RZPH01000321.1:0-5685 GCF_004022825.1 Mesorhizobium sp. M7A.F.Ca.CA.004.04.2.1 | reverse complement strand
GGCGGATTCCGTTCCGCTCCGCTCGGCGCGCTTCGGCTGGGCATCGATCACGGCGCCTATTGCCTGGGGTGCTGCTGGGCGCTGATGGCTCTGTTGTTCGTCGGTGGCGTCATGAACGTGCTGTGGATCGCCGGCATCGCCATCCTTGTTCTGCTGGAGAAGACGGTGCCGACCGGGCAGCTGATTCCGCGCGTTTCAGGCGCGTTGATGGCCGCCATCGGGATCTGGATCGTCTTTCAAGCCCTTTGAGAACAGTCTTCGTCGGCGGTCTGTATTGGTATGCAGCCGTCAGTAAATTGTCAGATGACAATCTTGGGACCTGGTAGTTCGTCGCACGGGGAGGTCAACAACGACGAGCTATTGCCCGGGATGGATTTCGCTGCCGCGGCCCGTATTGGCCCCGCGTTGGCGTTGCATGAGATTTGCCGCCTTTATTAGCCCTGCTGGCTAAATCGCGGGCGTGTTTGTCTGTAAATCGGGCATTTGCGGCAATCGGTTTTCAAACTCTTTGGGTTTCGGTCATTTCCCTTGACCTCACAGGAATTATCGCCTTCGATGACATTTGTGAATGGGAGGCGGCGCGTCGGTTACGATGCGGGGTTTCGGGAATGGGCCGGGATGAAGCCGCGTTCACACGGGAGAAAAAAATCAGGATTTACTCCTGAAAACAGAGAAAAGGGTCTGTGGGTCATGAAACACATTGCTATCGGCATTCTAGGCGCCGCCACGCTTGGATTGATGGCGTCCGCCGCGTCGGCGGCCACGCTCGACACCGTCAAGGCGAAGGGCTTCATCCAGTGCGGCGTCTCCACCGGCCTTGCCGGCTTTTCGGCGCCGGACGACAAGGGTGACTGGCAAGGCATCGATGCGGATTTCTGCCGCGCTGTCGCGGCCGCCGTCTTTGGTGACGGCTCCAAGGTCAAGTTCACGCCGCTCAGCGCCAAGGAGCGGTTCACCGCGCTGCAGTCGGGCGAGATCGACATCCTGTCGCGCAACACCACCTGGACCATCAACCGCGATACGGCGCTTGGCCTGAACTTCATCGGCGTCACCTACTATGACGGCCAGGGTTTCATGATCAACGCCAAGAAGCTGCCGGGCGTCAATTCGGCCCTGCAGCTTTCGGGCGCGGCCGTCTGCGTGCAGAGCGGCACCACCACCGAGCTGAACCTCGCCGACTACTTCAAGGCCAACAAGATGGAGTACAATCCCGTCGTCTTCGAGAAGCTGGAAGAGGTCAACGCCGCCTATGATGCCGGCCGCTGCGACGTCTACACCACCGATCAGTCGGGCCTCTACGGCATCCGCCTGACGCTGGGAGCGCCGGCCGACCACGTCGTGCTGCCCGAGATCATCTCCAAGGAGCCGCTCGGACCGGCCGTTCGCCAGGGCGACGACCAGTGGTATCACATCGTCAAGTGGACCTATTTCGCGCTGCTGCAGGCTGAAGAGCTCGGCATCACCAAGGCCAATGTCGAGGAGATGAAGAACTCGGCAAGCCCCGAGATCAAGCGCGTGCTCGGCCAGGAAGCCGATACCAAGATCGGCACCGATCTCGGCGTCTCCAATGACTGGGTGGTCAACATCGTCAAGGCCGTCGGCAATTATGGCGAAATGTTCGAGCGCAATGTCGGCTCGGGCAGCCCGCTGAAGATCGCGCGCGGCATCAACGCGCTGTGGACCAAGGGCGGCCTGCAATACGCGCCGCCGATCCGCTGATCGAAATGTGATCCGGGAGGCAGATCATCTGCCTCCCGGTTTCTCTTTCCAGGGACGGTCGAATGGCATCGCAGGAAGTACTTCGCGAGGAGCCCAGCCGCGGTTCCTTCATCAACGATCCGAAAATCCGGGGCATATTCTTCCAGGTGCTGGTCGTCGTGCTGCTGGTGGCGGGCGTCTGGTGGATTGCCCACAACGTCATCGACAACCTGACGCGGCTGCGCATCGCTTCAGGCTTCGGCTTCCTCAAGGGCCGCGCCGGCTTCGACATCAGCGAGAGCGCGATCGCGTATTCGTCGGATTCGACCTATGGCCGCGCGATTCTGGTCGGCCTCATCAATACCTTGATCGTCGCCATCGTCGGCATCATCACCGCGACAATCATTGGCTTCGTCATCGGCATCGGCCGGCTCTCGCAGAACTGGCTGATCAGGAAGATCTGCACGGTCTATGTCGAGGTTTTCCGCAACATCCCGCCGCTGCTGGTCATCTTCTTCTGGTATTCCGGCGTGCTGGCCGTGCTGCCGGCGCCGCGCGACAGCATCGGTTTGCCGTTCGGCTCCTTCCTCAACCAGCGCGGTTTTTATTTCCCACGCGCCGTATGGGGCGACGGCTCATGGCTGATCTTCGTCGCCCTGCTCGTCGGCATCGCCATGGCGTGGTTCGTCGCGCGCAAGGCGCGGCAACGGCAGATGGCGACCGGCCAGCAATTTCCAGTGTTTTGGACGTCCACCGCGCTGATCGTCGGGCTTCCGCTGCTCGCCTATGCGCTGAGCGGCTTTCCCCTGAGCTTCGACTACCCGAAGCAGTCGACTTTCAACCTGACCGGCGGCTTCCAGGTCCGGCCGGAGTTCCTGTCGCTTTATCTGGCGCTGTCCTGCTATACCGCCGCCTTCATCGCCGAGATCGTGCGCGCCGGCATCAGGGGTGTCAGCGCGGGCCAGACGGAAGCTGCCGGTGCGTTGGGCTTGCGGTCCGGATCGATCCTGCGGCTGGTCGTCGTGCCGCAGGCCATGCGCATCGTCATTCCGCCGCTGACCAGCCAGTATCTCAACCTGACCAAGAACTCGTCGCTGGCTATCGCCATCGGCTATCCGGACCTGACGGCGACCGCCGGGACGGTGCTGAACCAGACCGGGCAGGCCGTCGAGGGCGTGGTGATCATGATGGTGATCTACCTCGCCATCAGCCTCCTGACCTCGCTTGTGATGAACTGGTTCAACGCCAAGATGGCGCTGGTGGAGAGGTGAGGTAAGGACATGCAAGAACATGATATGTCCTGGGTGCGCACCGAAATGGTGCTGGCGCAGCCGGCGCCCGCCAGCGTCACCGGCCTCGGCGCATGGGTGCGCAAGAACTTGATCGCTTCTGCCGGCGACACCATTTTGACGATCGTCGGCATCGCCCTGGTGGCGATGATCCTGCCGCAAATCACCAATTGGGCGTTCATCAACGCCGTGTGGACGGGACCGGACCGGACCGTATGCGCCACGGTGGCGCAGGGCGGCATCCAGCCGGACGGCTGGACTGGCGCCTGCTGGGCTTTCGTCAACGCCAAATTCGGCCAGTTCATGCTCGGCCGCTATCCCATCGAGGAGCGCTGGCGGCCGATCCTGGTCGCTATCCTGTTCGTGGCGCTGCTGGTGCCGATGCTTATCCCGAAGGTGCCGCGCAAAGGGCTGAATGCGGTGCTGCTGTTCTTCGTGCTGCCGATCGTCGCCTTCGTCCTGCTGGTCGGCGGCATGTTCGGCCTGCCGCATGTCGAGACCTCGCTTTGGGGTGGGCTCTTGGTGACGCTCAGTCTGTCTTTCGTCGGCATTGCCGTGTCGCTGCCGCTCGGCATCGTGCTGGCGCTCGGCCGCCGTTCCAAGATGCCGATCATCAAGACGCTGTGCGTCGTCTTTATCGAGACGGTGCGCGGCATCCCGCTGATCACCGTGCTGTTCTTCGCCAGCGTCATGCTGCCGCTGTTCCTGCCGGAGGGTGTCTCGTTCGACAAGTTCCTGCGCGCGCTGATCGGCGTGTCGCTGTTTGCCGCGGCCTATATGGCCGAAGTGGTGCGCGGCGGCCTGCAGGCGATCCCCAAGGGCCAGTATGAAGGTGCCGATTCGCTCGGCCTCGGCTATTGGCAGAAGATGTATTTCATCGTCATGCCGCAGGCGCTGAAACTGGTCATCCCGGGCATCGTCAACACCTTCATCGGCATGTTCAAGGACACCAGCCTGGTCATCATCATCTCGATGTTCGACCTGCTCGGCATCGTCAAACAGAATTTTTCCGATGCAAACTGGGCAACCGCGCAGACGGCGAGGTCCGGCTTGATCTTCGCCGCCTTCGTCTTCTGGCTGTTCTGCTTCGGCATGTCGCGCTATTCAATGTACACCGAACGCCGGCTCGACACCGGCCACAAACGCTGATGCATGTCGCCCAAAAGTGTATAGCGGTTTTGGGATAACGACATGCATCACTACCAACGATAAAGAACAAGGGGATTCTGTCATGGCCACCGAAAATGCCGTCAGCGCCGAAGAGATCAAGGTCAACGCCGCCAAGATGCAGATTTCCACGACCGATGTCGCCATCGACATCATCGCCATGCACAAATGGTACGGCGAGTTCCATGTGCTGAAGGACATCAACCTGAAAGTGATGCGCGGCGAGCGTATCGTCATCTGCGGCCCCTCCGGCTCCGGCAAATCGACCATGATCCGCTGCATCAACCGTCTGGAGGAGCACCAGAAGGGCAAGATCATCGTCGACGGCAAGGAACTGACCAACGATCTCAAGAAGATCGACGAGGTGCGCCGCGAGGTCGGCATGGTGTTCCAGCACTTCAACCTGTTCCCGCACCTGACCATCCTGGAGAACTGCACGCTGGCGCCGATCTGGGTGCGCAAGACGCCGAAGAAGCAGGCCGAGGAAATCGCCATGCATTTCCTCAAGCGCGTCAAGATCCCGGAACAGGCCAACAAATATCCCGGCCAGCTTTCCGGTGGCCAGCAGCAGCGTGTGGCGATCGCCCGCTCGCTGTGCATGAACCCGCGCATCATGCTGTTCGATGAGCCGACCTCGGCGCTCGATCCGGAGATGATCAAGGAAGTGCTGGAGACCATGGTCGGCCTTGCCGAGGAAGGCATGACCATGCTGTGTGTCACCCACGAGATGGGCTTCGCCCGCAAGGTCGCCAACCGGGTGATCTTCATGGACCAGGGCCAGATCGTCGAGCAGAACACGCCGGCCGAGTTCTTCGACCACCCGCGCCACGAGCGCACGAAGCTGTTCCTGTCGCAGATCCTGCACTAGGCCTCGACGGCCACGAAGAGCCCGGCTGAAACACTGCCGGGCTCTTTTGCGTATGGGAGAACAGGCGGGCGTTCGTGTCGCCGGAGTGCGTTTGCAGGGCCGCCTTTCAATGAAAAGACTGGGACGTTTTCTGGGTCTTCTGTTGGTTCTCGTCGCACTCGCTGTGACGACGGGCACCCTCGTGCCACGGCCGCTGTGGCCGGCCGCCGCCGCCGTGCCAGCCGCGACACGCCACATCCTGGTGCTGAACAATCCGATCCACACCGATATCGCCATCCCGGTCGATGACGCCGTGCGCCGGCGTTTCCATTTCCTGGTCGACGCGGGCATACCGGCCGACAGGCCGGAGGTCCGCTACATCGTCTTCGGCTGGGGCGGCCGCGCCTTCTACCTGGAGACGCCGACATGGTCCGAGCTGAAGGCGGTGCCGGTGATGAAGGCACTGACACTCGACGCGTCGGTCATGCATGTCGATGTCGCCGGTGACATCGTCGAACCGCGCCCCGATATCGCGGGGTTCGACATCACCGAGGATCGGTTCACGGCGTTGCTCGATTTCATCGATGCGAGTTTCCAGCGGGGACCGGAAGGCCCGATCCTCGTTCCGGACGCAGCCTATTCCAGGTTCGACGGCTTCTACGAAGCCAATGGCCATTTCAACGC
>NZ_RZPH01000320.1:0-5709 GCF_004022825.1 Mesorhizobium sp. M7A.F.Ca.CA.004.04.2.1 | reverse complement strand
TCGCGAATGCGTTCGCAGCGGGGTTGATCATCGTTCTCGTAGCAGGCGTTTTCCTACTCTTCGGGAAGCCGCTCTGGCCTGAACGACACGTCCGGATGGTAATCATCCCGCCCGCCCATCGAATGCCCACCTCCGCCGTCAACAATACGGGACCTGACCTGCCAACCAAATTTGATTTGAGCATCGTGCGGCCGAGGCCGCTTGCCAAAGAACGGTCATGAGTTCGGCGACATCATTGCCGATCAGAAACCAGGTCTGCATACGGATTGCCCGCCGACGGGCAGAGAACGCGATCATTGCGGGTATCTCGCTGGATCGGCTTGCCTCAATGGACAGGCTGTTGGAGGTTGATCCGTCGAATCGGCCAAACCCGCTTTCATTGGCTGCGCTCGGCGCCGGAAGCACCTGGTGCGTCGAACCTAGTCCGGGCTGACAGAACGAATCGCCTTCCTGCGCACGCTGGAGATCGATCCGAGATTGCAGATGCGGGTTGGCGCGAGTGTCGTGGCGGCAGAAGCCATTTGCGAAAAGTTGACCACCACAACGCGTGACTTGTCCCTTTTGCAGGTAAAAACCGCCGATGATGCGACGCGGGACAGGACGCTCTTTCATTATCGAACACCTTCGCCTTGAATTTGGGCCCATGCTGAGGAGTGCGAAATGGGTCGATCGAATGAAGAGGTACTGAAGCGTACAATCCGGAGACACCAATTGCGTGAAATGGTGCCCCTTGCAGACAGCACGATCTACGAAATGGAACAGCGGGGCGAATTTCCGCGACGCTTCGCGTTGACCGCCCGATGCGTGGTTTGGGACCTCGGCGAGGTTCAGGCATGGCTTTCGGCCCGCCGCTCGAAACCTATCCTCCGCGCACCAAATCCCGACGTGAAACAACGCCGAGCCCGTCCTGTCAAAGGCCTGGATCACGCGGCAAGAACGGCATAGCGCGATCTGGATGGTTAGCGCCGATACTAAGACTGAAACAGGAGGCTTGTTCAACTGGACGATCTCGAGGCCGGACAATCCGCCACCGTCCTGCGCACGAGGAATGATTATGTCCTAGGAACGAAGGATATATGGGATCCATCGCGTCCACTCGACAATGTCCATTGCTCCTATTATCTCACCTACAATCCCGACCTTGGATCGTGCTTGTTCGGCAGCTACCGGCTTCTGCCGCAAGGTGGCCTCCTGAACCAACGCCAGGATCTGAGTTTGCAAGATACCGTCGGCAGCGTGACGGAGGGCGTCCGCGACATCTATGTTTTCCCGCTCGGCGGCGGCAGATTCGGGATCGAAGCGGTACGCGTGCTTGCCGACGACCTGGTCAGCACGCACCAACCCGAATCCTATGCACAGTCCGGACGAGCTGCCCGCAAGCTACTGCGGCAATGGAGCCTCGCATAAGGCCTCTGATCTTCGTCGGTCCAAGCCTGTATCGCGCTCGCTGGTGTGCAAGGTGGGCAGGCGTTTGACATTGCGCCACCGGCCCGGTGCGGCGATGTCATGCGCGCGGTGCTCGAGGGGCGCAAGGTCATCGGGTTGATCGACGGCCTATTCGAATCGGGACCTGCAGTATGGCACAAGGAAATTCTGTTCGCGCTTGACGCCGGCTGCCGCCTACTCGGTGCGGCGAGCATGGGTGCCCTCAGAGCAGCTGAATGCTGGCAGTTCGGGATGATCGGCATCGGAAAGTCTTCGAGGATTATCTCACAGGACGCCGCAGTGCCGATGCCGATGTCGCCATGATTCATGGTCCGGCAGAGATTGGCTATCTGCCGCTGACGGTTCCGCTCGTCGATGTGGCCGACGTTCTGCAGCGAATGGTTGCGGCGGACATTCTGGACGGCTCGCTCGCCCGCCGTCATGGCTGTAGCCGGCAAGACCCATTTCAAGTCGCGGACCTGGAAACAGGTATTGGACGAAGCAGGCATGCATAAAGGGCTTCAGGAGGCCGCGCTTCGCTGGATCGCCGCAAGCGGACCCGCAGTGAAAACCCGCGATGCCCTTTTGCTGATCGACAGGCTCGGCGAAACATCTTCATGCAATATCGCTACAGGGACTTTCCTTCACACACCGTTTCGGCCCGGTTGCTCAAGCTTGTCAGGAACTGAATGCTGATGCGTTGGAGAACCGTCGCAGCCTCTGGGGCGTTGCTGATCGTCGCTTACGTCTCGACCCTATTGATGGCGGCCGATGAAGGATCAGGAAGCCTCTCTTCGTTGGCCATGTCATGTGATCTCGTCGCCGCGTATGGCGGCATTTTCGAAGTGCCCTCAGGAGTAGAGGTCAACGTCACCGACAAGAATCGCGGGGAGCTGCTGGAACGCGCTCGCGGTTGCGTCGAAGGGCTGCTCGTTGAAGAAGCGTCTGACCGATACAGGCAGATGATCGATACGCTCAAGGGACCAGTCGTTTCGCGGGCGCAGCAGGCAGAAAGAAGCTTTGTGCAGATCGAACTTGCAGCGGCTCTGGCGAACACCGATGCTGCCATACAGCAGCGAGATGTTGCTCGCCGGCTCGTCAGCAAATGGCAAAAGGCCAAAGACATCATCGAGCGACAAGGTGCCGGCCCCGCGCTCACGGAGAGTGGCTGGCCCGCAGTGGGCGAGGCGAAATTCCGCGACGACGTTCCAGCATACCTGAAGGCGTGTCGCGATGCGGGAGTACCCGTGCCCGGCTCATTCGCGGCGGACAAGCGCTGGGTCCATAGGGAGGACCTCGGTTCCGAAACACATAGGTATTTCTTCCCTTCAGATTGGACTGACGCCGAGGTGTGGACCTATAGGGATGATATCTCCGGCGGTTTCTGCGTAGCGCTCGTCAGGCGCAAACCCGGTTGGCCTGTGCAATATGTCGGCACGATCTGTGCAGACAAGCTGCAAAAGAAGGCGTGTTTATTCGACAACATTGTCTACGAAGGTTCCGGCACGAGCCGCATCACCTGGGATGATTTCAAGACGCGGGATTTCGGTGAACTGGTGCATCCCAAAGACGGTGAAGATCGTTGCAACGTCTGCCGCCTCGGCAATAACCCGTTCATTGTGCACCCGAAGACGATGCTTAGTCAGACCATCAAGTCAATGTACGCGGAGGACGTGCCGAAGTCGCAAACGTTTGAGTTTGTCGGTCTTGGGGACGAACCCGAGCCTTGGTCTAATTTTGGCCCGATCGTTCCCCCAGACGCAGGTGGGTGTTTCAGGTGCCACGGCCTGCCCCAAGTGACGACGAACCACAAGTTCTGCAGCAGCATCATCGAGATGGCCGCTAACAGGACCATGCCTCCCGGGCACTGGCCTCCCGAACCGAAGGGGGGACCATGGTTTTGGCCCGACGCCAACGGCTGCTTTGCAAAAGAATTTGCCCCGTTGGCAGACTACTTTCCAAGTCTGGTGAAACTGAAGTCCGTCTGTTCGGGCAAGGTCGAGAAAATCTGCCCAAGCCCGTAGCTGGTGGTCCGGACGGCGCTCGGACAAGCAAGGCGATGTGGCGATTGCACCAACTCTGGCAGCGGAAACGTTGATCAATTGTCAAGACGCGTCGCGTGAAGGCAACACCGGGGCTCCAGTCAAAACGCCGGGTCGGCCTGCAAGATCGGCATCGACGGCGGGATGAGCGTTGGCACATACTTCTTGCCTTGGACCCAGGCGTCCAAAATGTCCGACCACTCCTGCATCATATGCCGACGCTGCACCTCATACTCGGCCTTGTTGTAGACACCGCGCGACGAGCGCCCGTCCTCATGCGCCAGGCACTTTTCAATCCAATCACTGTTGAAACCAAGTTCATTCAACAGCGTCGAGCCCGTGCGCCGCAGGTCATGAACCGTAAACGGCTCCAGAGGCAGCCCCTCGGACTTCGCGCGTTCGATGACGGCGTACGTGACCCGGTTAAAGGTGGCGCGCGACATAGGAGCATCTGCGTCGTACCGCGACGGCAGCAAGTATCTGGAATTTCCCGCGCAGGTCTTTAGGGCGATCATAATGTCGAGCGCCTGGCGTGACAGGTATACATTGTGCGCCTTCGAGCGCTTCATGCGTTCCTTCGGGATCGTCCAGACCGCATTTTCGAAATCGACCTCGTCCCATACCGCGTCCTGCAGCTCGCTCTTGCGCACCATAGTGAGCAGGTAAAGCCGCATTCCCAAACGGATCGTGGGGAGTGTAGCGATATGCTCCAGCTGCTTCAGCATCACTCGAATTTCCGCGGGCGAAAGCGAGCGATCCTTTGGAACAAAGGTGGCGATCGATGCCGGTCCAACCTCTTCGGCCGGATTGGCGACCTTCTCACCATGCAAGATCGCGAAGCCGTAGATTTGCTTCAGTATGTCTCGAACGTGGATGGCGGTCGCCGGAGCACCGCGTTCAACGATCGCGCCACAATGGGCCCGCAGGTCATCGGGCGTGATCTCCGTCAGCAAGCGATTGCGCCAGACCGGAAGAAGCTCCCGTTCGAAGATGGCGCGTCGCATGGCGCGCGTGCTGTCGGCCATCGGCGCGGCCGCGAGCCACTTCTCGCCGAATTCGCCGAAACTCTTTGCCTCTTTCAGGCGGCGCTTGTCGCGCTGTTTCTCGATCGCCGGCGAACGTCCCTCGCTGACGGCGCGCTTGGCATCAAGGCACTTCTCTCGTGCCAACGCGAGCGAGATTCCATCTCTGCCATATCTGCCTAGATAGACCGTCTCACGGCGTCCATTCAGCCTGTAATCCAGCCGAAACGAGATCGTGCCACTGGGCATGACGCGAATGTACATGCCGTCACGGTCAGCAATCTTGTAGGCTTTTTCTTTTGGTTTCAGTGCCTTAAGGGCGGCGTCCGTCAGCATACCCATTGCCTCCTAAAAAGTACCGTCAGTACAATTTCGAAGCTTCGTGACAGAAAGTTCCTTTTTTCTTCAATGCCTTAAGGCACAAAAAAGTACCGTCACAAGCCTCATTGGCTCTGACGGTACTTAGAAAAACTCGGGGGGGCAATATGCGGAAGGTCCGTCAGGCGGCCCGTCAAAGCCAATCTCTGCGTGCCGATTGTCGCTGATTGTCTCTGAAAGGATTTATTTTCGTTTTCAGTATGTTACATCGCAGATTGGCGTATTCTCGGCGGCGTTTGAGTAGGCCTGAATCATTCCCACTCGATTGTTCCCGGCGGCTTCGACGTCACGTCGTAGACGACACGGTTGATGCCGCGGACTTCGTTGATGATGCGGGTGGCGGCGGCGCCGAGGAAGGCCATGTCGTAGTGGTAGAAATCCGCCGTCATGCCGTCGACCGAGGTGACGGCACGCAGCGCGCAGACGAACTCGTAGGTGCGGCCGTCGCCCATCACGCCGACCGTCTGCACCGGCAGCAGCACGGCAAAGGCCTGCCAGATGGCGTCGTAGAGGCCGGCCTTGCGGATCTCGTCGAGATAGATGGCATCGGCCTCGCGCAGGATCTCCAGCTTTTCGCGGGTGATCCCGCCTGGGCAGCGGATGGCGAGGCCTGGGCCGGGGAATGGATGGCGGCCGATAAAGCTTTCGGGCAGGCCGAGCTCCTTGCCGAGCGCCCTCACCTCGTCCTTGAACAGTTCGCGCAGCGGCTCGACCAGCTGCATGTTCATGCGCGCGGGCAGGCCGCCGACATTGTGGTGCGACTTGATCGTCACCGACGGGCCGCCGGAGAAGGAGACGCTTTCAATGACGTCGGGATAGAGCGTGCCTTGTGCCAGGAATTC
>NZ_RZPH01000031.1:0-15573 GCF_004022825.1 Mesorhizobium sp. M7A.F.Ca.CA.004.04.2.1 | reverse complement strand
GGCTGACATACATCATCGGAATCGGAACGTCGGGCTCCGCTTCCTTTGGCGTCGCCTGATATGCGACCCAGCCCGCCAGCAGAAGGAAGACGAGGACCGAAATGGTCAGGCGGGCATTGTTGATTGCGAGTCTGACGATATCCATGGCTAACGCCTGTTCTTGAATTTTCACGAGCTGCGTCGCAGCCGATTGTCCCCGCCCAGGGCTAGTCCGTCGCGATCTCTTGCTACTGCGTGCCGGCCGTCGCTTCGCCGAGCAGCTTCTTGATGATCGCTTGGTCGGCCTCGACCGGATTGACCAGATCGCCTTCCTTCACCAGTTCCTGGCCGGCGACGATGATGCGGGCGTCGGCCGGTATGCCGCCGAGGACGAGGCCTGTCGGCGTGTCGTCGACGAGGTCGATGGGGAAGAACGCCACCTTGTTGTCCTTGCTCACGGCACGGATGCCGAGGTCGCCCTTGTCGCCGAGCGTCACAACCGAGCGCGGCAGCAGCACCGCGTCGGTCGGCTGTGCGTTGAGCGCGATTTCCGCCGTCATGCCGGCCGGCACGGAGCCGTCGGCATTGGGGACGGCAACCTCGACGCGGAAGGTGCGGGTCGCCGACGAGGCGTCGCGGCTGATGTAGCGCACGGTGCCTTGGACGGTCTGGCCGCTGACCAGCCGTATGGTGGCCTTGTCGCCGAGCTTGAGGTAGCCGAGATCGCGCTCGCTGACTTCGCCGCGAGCAATCACCGGATCGAGCTTGAGGATGGTCGCCACCTCGCCGCCTTGCATGATGGAGCTGCCAAGTTCCACCGGCACCCGGTCGATAACGCCGTCGAAAGGCGCCTTCACCTCGTTGCGGTCGAGTTCGGCCTGTGCCGTTTCCAGTTGCGACTGCGCCGAGGTCAGGTTCGAGCGCGCGGTGTCGAGCTGCAGCTTCGGCAGATTGCCTGATTTCATCAGCCGCAAGGCTGCGTCCAGCTCGGCCTGACGCTGCACCACCAATTGCTTGGCGTTGTCGACCATCGAGATCTTTTCTTCCGCCGCAAGCATCAGCACCAGATCCCCCGTCTTGACGTGATCGCCTTGCTTGACAGGCAGCTTGTCGATGACACCGGCGACGCGCGTCGCCAGCACCGCCCGCTTGTCGGCTTCGGTCAGCCCGGAAATGCGGATGGCGCGTGCATAGGTCTTGCGTGGCGGCGTCACCACAGCGACCGTGCGCAGCGGTGCCTTCGGCTCGGCTTCCGCCTGCTTCGGCTTCGCCGCATCGGGCGCCTTGGCCTGTTCGGCTTCGGCTGCCTTGGCTTTGTTGGCGGCTACGCTGCCGACTGACGAAAACTCGCCTGTCGCCATCCACGCCGCGAAACCAATGAGCACAACAACGGCTGCAAGCTTGTGAAGCCTGATTCTCATCGTCGTTTTTTCCACTGCGGGTTCGGCCAGCGTCCTCATAACGCGGGCGCGTCGCCGATATGGGTGCGCGCCGGGCCGTGTTCAATTTGCCGTGATCGGCGAAGCGCGCTTCTACATCAAAGTTGCACCGCAATATAGTCTGAAAGTTGCAAGATCATTGCGCCACCGGGCAAGATGCGCCCGCCGCCGCCCAGTTTTCGATCGCTTGATAGGTCGCTTCGGCGGAGCCCGGAGCCGGTTCACGACCCGATCCCGGCGCCCAGCCCCAGGCGACCAGTCTGTCGTCGCGAACATGCACCGCGATGTCCTTCAAGCTGCGGTTGCCATTGCGCAAGGGATCCTTGATCTGGGCGCAGATTTCGGCCGAGGACTTGCCGAACCAGGCCATCTCGGCTGGCGCCAGATGCCAGTTCTCGGCCCCGGGCGGCCCGTGCAATGCCTTGGAATTGCTGGAGAAATGGCAAGTCATGCAACGCAGGCCCGGACTGCCGAAGCCCGGCCCGTCAGCACCGCGCTGGACATTGAAGGCGTGCACGCGCGTGCCGCCGTAATGCGCACCCGACCAGCGCGGTCGCTCGTCCGCGACATGACAGTCAGCGCAGCGCGGATGCGAGAACACCGCATAGACCTTGTCCCATTCGGACAGGGCTTTTGCTGTGTCGACTGCCACCGGCGCCGGCGTCTGGCTCTCTTGCGCGATCGCAAACGGTGCTGCGAGCACAAGCATGGCAGCAGGCGTCAGCATGATGACGAGCTTCTTCATGCGAAGGCTACCGCTTTCGACAGCGGCAGCGTGCGGATGCGCTTTCCGGTGAGCGCGAAGATGGCGTTGGCGAGCGCCGGAGCCGCCGGCGGTGTGCCGACCTCGCCGAGGCCGCCCATCCTGTGGAAGTTTTCCAGGATGGCAACTTCGAATACCGGGCACTGGAAGATCCGCATGGCGTCGAAATCGTGGAAGTTCGACTGTTCGACCATGCCGTCGGCGAAGGTGATTTCCTGCCCCATCGCCGCCGAAAGACCGTAGATGGCCGCCGAGATCAACTGCGCCTCGATGATGCCGGGATCGAGCGCGGTGCCGACATCGGCGGCGATCCACACCTTCTCGATACGGATTCCGGCCGGCGTGTCCGCCACCTGGACGATCTCGCCGACCCAACTGCCGAAGGACAGGGTGAAGGCCATACCCCTGGCCTTGCCGGCGGGCAGCGCCTCACCCCATTTCGCCATCGCGGCGACTTTCTCCACCACCTTCACCGCCGAAGGATAGGCAGCCATCAGTCTCTTGCGCATCTCGACCGGATCGATTTTCCCGGCGACGGCGATCTCGTCCATGAAGCCCTCATGGAAGAAGCCGTTGACCGAACTGCCGACCGAGCGCCAGGAGCCGACGGGGATGGAGACCGGCGCCGCGACACCGCTGACCCGGTAATTCGGGATGGTGTAGGGCTGGTCATAGGCGCCGTCGACGATGCTCTTGTCGGGACCGAGCGGCGATATCGAGGGAAACAGCCGGCGCAGCATGCCGGCAATCACCGATGGCGAGGCCATCCTCATGTCGAGCGCGACCGGCATGCCATCGTCGCCGAGCCGCGCCTGGAACTTGCCGATAGCGGCCGGCCGGTAGGCGTCGTGGCGCATGTCTTCTTCACGCGTCCAGGTCACCTTGACCGGACGCCCGCCCGTCTCCCTGGCCATCAGCGCGGCGCACAGTGCGTAATCCACCTCGACGCGCCGGCCGAAACCGCCGCCCATGAAGGTGGTGTGCACATTGATCTTGTCCTGCCCGATGCCGACCGCGTTGGCGCAAAGCTGCCGCACCAGGGTCGGCGCCTGGTTGCCGCACCAGATGTCGAGCGCGCCGTCCCTGAGCTGCGCCGTGGCGTTCATCGGCTCCATCGTCGCATGCGCCAGATAGGGCACGGCATAGTCGGCCTCGACGATCCTTTCACGCGGCGCGTCGGCAAAGGCGGTGTCGACGTCGCCATTGTCGCGCATCACCGAGCCCTTGGTGCCGAGCGCCTGCTTCACGACATCGGATATGCCGGCGCTGCTGAGCGGATATTCGGGATCGGCCCACTGGGCGTCGATCGCCTCGGCGGCCTTGAACGCCGCCCATGTGTTGTCGGCGATGATGCCGAAGCCATGGCCGTAATTCGTCTCGAGCGGCACGATCTTGATCACGCCGGGCATTTTTTCGGCCCTGGAAAGGTCCGCCTTGACCGGCTTGGCCCAGAAGCGCGGGCTCATCTTGACAGTGCCGTAGACCATGTCCGGCAGCCTGACATCGATGCCGAAGATCGGCGCCCCGGTCACCTTGGCCAGCATGTCGATGCGCTTCTGCGGTTTTCCCAGCAGTTTCCAGTCGGCCCGGTCCTTGAGCCTGACTTCGGCCGGCGACGCCATCGCGGCGGCGGCCGCGGCGACCGCGCCATAGGTCAGCGACTTGCCCGACGCCTTGTGCAGGATCGAACCGTCGGCCGTTTCCAGATCGGCTGCGGCAACACCCAGTTCTTGCGCCGCAGCCGCGATCAGCATCTGCCGGGCAGCGGCACCCGCTTGCCGCATCTTGTCAAAACCATCGCGTGTCGAAGCCGAACCGCCGGTGCCCTGCAGGGCAAGGAACTTGCCGGCCACGCCGAGACCCGAGCGCACCGCCTGCGCGGTCATGCTCTCGTCGAAGAAGGCGAACGGACCGCCCTCCTCGAGGATCGCGGCGTTGTAGTAGGCATGGGATGCTGGTCCATGCTCGACCTTGACCCGGTCAAGGCCGACATCGAGCTCTTCGGCGACCATGGCGGCAAGCGTCGTCGAGATGCCTTGCCCCATCTCGGCGCGCGGCGCGACGATGGTGATGGTGTTGTCGGCGCCGATCTTCACATAGGGGTTGAACGTCGCCTCGCCCTTGCCGAGTTCGGCCTCGAGCGGGTTCGGAAAAGGCTTGCGATAGTAGTAATAGCCGACGGCAACGCCGCCCGCGACGGCGGCAGCGCCGATCAGAAACGTGCGGCGGGCGATCTTTCCGACACTGGCCATGGTCAGAGACCCGCCGTCTTGAGCGCCGCGGCCTTCTTGATGGCCGAGCGGATTTTGGGATAGGTGCCGCAGCGGCAGAGATTGCCGCCCATGGCATTGTCGATGTCGGCATCGCTTGGGTTGGCGACTTCGTCGAGCAGCGCCACCGCGCTCATGATCTGGCCGGCCTGGCAGTAGCCGCATTGCGCGACCTGTTCCTCCAGCCATGCCTGCTGCACCGGATGCAGCTTCCCCGCCGTGCCGATGCCTTCAATGGTCGTGATAGCGCCGCTGACCTGCCCAACCGGGAGCGAGCAGGAACGCACCGGCTGACCGTCGACATGAACTGTGCAGGCGCCGCAGGCGGCGATGCCGCAGCCGAATTTCGGCCCTGTCTTGCCAATGAGATCGCGCAGCGCCCACAGCAGCGGCATGTCAGGATCGGCATCGATATCGAAAGACTGACCGTCGACGGTAAGGCGCATGGGGATACCCTTTGTTGTCGTCCACTGCCAAGGCGAAGCGTCCTCTCGACCGTTTCGCTCCGATACAGATTGACAAATTTCGTCATTTTGTCAAATAGGATTTTGCAGGATAGAATTGCTCCATGAACCGGATCGAAGACATCGCCGCCACAGATCCCAAACGCGTCCGCATCCTGGATGGCGCGATGAAGGTGTTTTTGGCCTATGGCTTCACTCGCACCACCATGGACGACATCGCCCGCGCCGCAGACATGTCGCGTCCGGCGCTCTATCTCCTGTTCAAGAACAAGACCGACATTTTCCGCGCCATCGCCATGATGATCCTGTCACGCTCGGTCGAGGCGGCAAAGATTGCCCTATCCGGCGACGGCCCTTTCACCGAGCGCATGATGCGGGCCATCGACGAGGCATTCATCTCGATGATGGGCGCGGTCGTTGCTTCGCCGCACGGCGCCGAATTGCTGGACATGAAATCGAGCCTTGGCGATCTGGTAGGCTGCTGGCGCGGCGGGCTTGGCCAACACATCGGCACCGCGATAGAGCGCGAGGCAGCCAGGAACGGCGTCGACCTGGCGGCCAGAGGCCTGTCGGCGCAACTGCTTGCCGACATGCTGCTCGACGGGCTGGAAGGCATGAAGGCGCGGATCAGAGATCCGGAGGGACAGCGGCAGGCGGCCGCTGCCCTGATCAGGGTGATCGACCTGACCTTGAAGGCATGATTGCGGACCAATCGATGCACATTGATTGGTCGCTCAGGCGCGCCGGCGCTCTGCCTCCGGGTTCTTGCGCGCCGCAAGAAATTCCTTGACCCGCCGGCCAGGTGCCGGACCGCGCACCGGCTTGAAGCCGTCATCGAGTTCGCCGGAGAGATCGAGCGTCGGTCGCTTGCCGACGGCCTCGTAATTCTCTTCCAGCCAGTCGCTGGCGGCGGTGCGGCCGAGATCACGCAGGTAGGTCAGAAACGCCCATTCGGCGTTGACCTTCGAGGACGCCGACAGGTCCTTGAACGCCTCGTCGGCATCGATGCGGTGCATGCGGATATCGCGATACTCGCCATGCGGCAGACGGCCGGCGGCGATCAGTTCCTTGACGAAGGCGATCGAGCGGAATTCGCGCAGCAACCCGGCGTTGAAGGCGATCTCGTCGATGCGGTTCTGGATCTCGTTGGCGCTTCTTGGTGTTCCCTCCCGCACCACCGGATTGATCTGCACCAGAAGCACGTCCTCGGTCGCAGCCGTCTTGAAGAACGGATAAAGCGCCGGGTTGCCGCCATAGCCGCCATCCCAATAGGGCACCCCCTTGATCTCGACAGCACGGAACAGTTGCGGCAGGCAGGCCGAGGCCATCACCGTGTCGAGGTCGATCTCGCCATCGGAAAAGACGCGCAACTGTCCGGTCTCGACATTGGTCGCCGAGATGAACAGTTCCATTGACTTGCAGGCGCGGACATTGTCGAAATCGATCTCCTGCTGAACCACGTCGCGCAGCGGGTTGAAGCCGAGCGGATTGGCGACATAGGGCGAGAACACCCGCGACATGGTGTCGAAGAAGACATAGCCAGGCGTATTCTCGATCGACCAGTTGCCCCAGGCGACATCCCACGGCATGCGGTGTACCGGGCTGAACCGGCCCTTGGCCGCCACCGCGCGCCAGAAATCGTCAAGTTTCTGCCGCGCTCCCTCGACACCTCCGCGCACATATCCGTCGGCCAGCGCCACTGCGTTCATGGCGCCGGCGCTGGTGCCGGACACTGCTGATATCTCCAGCCGTCCGTCCTCCAGCAGGCGGTCGAGCACACCCCAGGAAAAGGCCCCGTGCGAGCCGCCGCCCTGAAGCGCGATGTTGATCTTCTTCTTTGTCTCCTCCGCCTTGCCGTTTTTGGTCATGGCGTCGTCCTTGGTTCGTTTTGGATAGATGAGAAGATTTTGCGCCTCACGCGGCGGTCCAGCCGCCATCGACCGAGAGATGCGTGCCGTTGACCTGCGCTGCCGCGTCCGAGCACAGGAACACCGCCGCTGCCGCGATCTGCTCCACCGTGACGAATTCCTTGGTCGGCTGCTTGTCCAGCATGACCTCACGGATGACGGTCTCGCGATCCATCTGATGGGCTTTCATCTGGTCGGGGATCTGCGCCTCGACCAGCGGCGTCAGCACATATCCGGGGCAGATGGCGTTGCAGGTAATTTTTTCACGCGCCAGTTCGAGTGCAACGGTCTTGGTCAAACCCATGATGCCATGCTTCGCCGAGACATAGGCCGATTTGAACGGCGACGCGACCAGGCCGTGCGCCGAGGCGATGTTGACGATCCGGCCACCGCCGGCCTCCTTCATCAGCGGGATCGCGGCTGCAATGGTGTGGAACGCCGACGACAGGTTGATGGCGATGATGGCGTCCCATTTCTCGATCGGAAAGTCCTCAACCGGCGCGACATGCTGGATGCCGGCATTGTTGACGAGGATATCGACCGATCCGAATGTCTCAGCCGCCTTGGCGACAAGCGCCCGGCATTCCGCCGGTTTCGACATGTCCGCCTTGATGTAGGCGGTTTTCACCCCGTGGTGTTTGGCGATCGCATCAGTGATGGCGTGGTCGGCGGCCGTGTCGGAGAAAGAGTTGACGACGACATTATGGCCTTCGGCCGCCAACGCCTGGGCGATGGCCAGGCCAATGCCCGATGTGGAGCCGGTGATGACTGCGGTTTTTCTGGCGGCCAAGGGCGGAGTCCTCTGGTTGCGGCAAGAGCGAGCTTATGTTGCACTGCAGCATATATGCTCAATGCGACGCAATAACAGCGGCCAGAATTTTTGAGGAGATGAAATTTTCGTCATGAGCGGCCACACGGCCGCTCACCAGGAGGATATCGTTTGGATCGCCGGTCGCTCGCCAGGCGCCGATAAGCCTCAGGCAGCCAGCTCCGGCACCGGCCCGACATAGTGCGACTGCGGGCGGATCAGCCGCCCGGTCGTCTGCTGTTCGCGCGCATGCGCGATCCAGCCGGCGACGCGCCCAGCGGCAAAGACATTGCTGAAGGTTTGTGGCGGAAAGCCCGCCGCCTCCAACAGCAGCGCGGTGTAGAACTCGACATTGGTCTGCAGCGAGCGCGACGGCTTGGCGATCCGCAGCACGTCGAGCGCTACCTGTTCCACTGTCTCCGCGAATGCCAGCCGGCGGCCGGTTTCGCCCTCGCCGCCGAGTTGCCGCACGACGGCCTTCAGCACATCGGCGCGCGGATCGCGCACACGGTAGATGCGGTGCCCGAAACCCATGATGCGCCTGCCGTGCGAGATCTCGTCGCGAAGCCAGCCGGCGGCATCGCCATGCGCCTGGATCGCATCCAGCATCTCGATCACCGGACCGGGCGCCCCGCCATGCAGCGGCCCCTTTAGCGCGCCGAGCCCGGCCAGCACGGAGGATGTCAGGCCGGCCTGCGTCGAGGCCACCACGCGCGTCGCAAAGGTCGACGCATTGAGGCCATGATCGCAGACGGTCACGAGATAGGTATCGAGCGCCTTCGCCAGCGCCGTCGAGGCGACGCTGCCGCTCAGCATCCTCAGCATGTCGGCGGCATGATCGGCGCGGCTGTCCGGCGCGATCGGCTGCTCGCCGCGCTGCAGGCGCAGCAGGGCCGGCGTCAGCACGGCGGGCGCTGCGATGAGCAGCAAGGCATCGGTCAAGGTCTCGCCGTCCG
Organism: Mesorhizobium sp. M7A.F.Ca.CA.004.04.2.1; assembly: GCF_004022825.1. Lineage (NCBI taxonomy): Bacteria > Pseudomonadati > Pseudomonadota > Alphaproteobacteria > Hyphomicrobiales > Phyllobacteriaceae > Mesorhizobium > Mesorhizobium sp. M7A.F.Ca.CA.004.04.2.1. The sequence continues at coordinate 6,987 of NZ_RZPH01000031.1, read as the reverse complement.
GCAGCAGCGCCATGCCGGCGCGCATGGCGCTGTAAACATCGAGCGACGCCAGCAGGGGCAGCGAGGGCAAGAGCCGTTCGAACACCTCAGCGCGTGCCTGGCCCAGTGCCCGCGTCAGTTGCGCCTCATCGGGAAGGTCGTCGAAGAAGCCGTCGAGCAGCAGCCGCATCACCTGGGCATAGTTCAAGCGGCCGGCCAGCTCCGGCAGCGAATGACCTCGGATCGTCAGACGGCCACCAAGACCATCCACATCGGAAAGCACGGTTTCCGCCGCCACCACGTCATCGAGCCCATTCGCCATAGCCTGTCTCCTTGAAGCATTTCCGGATCGGAGATAGAGATGGGCAACGTTTCCATCAATCTTGATCAATAGAATCAATATCAGGGCTCGATATGTCCGAGTGGTTGTCCCGGGAAGAGGCGCTTGAGCGCCTCAAGGTGCGGGCGCAGACGCTGTACGCCTATGTCAGCCGTGGGCGCATCGGCATGCGGCCCGACCGCGCCGATCCGCGCCGCAGCCAGTACCGCGCCGACGATATCGCCGCACTGGCGACCCGCCGGGCGCGCGGACGGAGCCCATCAGTCATCGCTGAAAGCGCCATTGCCTGGGGCGAACCCTCAATCGCAACGGCGATTTCGACCGTCTCGCACGGTCGGCTCATCTATCGCGGGCAGGACGCCGCAGTGCTCTCCGGGCACGCCACACTGGAAGAAGCCGCCGCCATTCTCTGGGCTCTGCCGGAACCGGTGGCTTTCGAAGCACCGTCGCCGGATGTGCCCCATCAAGCCGGCCGGGCCTCGGCTTTTGCGCAACTTGCCGTGCTTGCCGGCCAAGGGCGCCCGTCGCTTGGGCGCAACCGGGCCTCGCTGCATGCCGATGCCGCGCACGCTGTCGGCGTGCTGGTCGCCGCGCTGGGCGCACCGGCAGGACCAGATCCCGTCCATCAGCGGCTGGCGCAGGCCTGGTCGGTGGACGCCGGCGGCGCCAATGCGATCCGCCGCGCGCTTGTCCTGCTTGCCGATCATGAACTGAATGCGTCGACCTTCGCCGCGCGCGTCGCAGCCTCGACCGGCGCGCCGCTGGCCGCTTGCCTGCTGGCCGGGCTCGCGACGCTGTCAGGCCCTCGCCATGGCGGTGCCGGCGAGGCGGTGATGCAACTGGCCGAGGATGCGGCCCGACATGGCGCCGATGCGACGATCCGGCGCTGGCTCAGCCACGACCGGCCATTGCCGGGGTTCGGTCATCAGCTCTATCCTGACGGCGATCCCCGAGGGGCGGCGCTTCTGTCGGTGATCGAGGTTGACGGCACACTATCTTCGCTGCGCGATGCTGCCCTTGCGGCGACCGGCGCGCTTCCCAATATCGACTTTGGGCTGGCAGCGCTGACGCGCAGCCTCGGCTTGCCGCGCGATGCGCCGTTTCGCCTGTTTGCGCTCGCACGCAGCGTCGGCTGGGCCGAGCACACGGTCGAACAGATCACAAGCGGAAGTGTCATCAGGCCGCGCGGCCGCTATGAGGGCGTGCTGGTGTAGGGTTGCAAGAGCGCCAAGCGCTCAGGACATCGTGTCGAGCTTGCGCTGCATGGCCGCGATCTGGTCCTTCAGTTCCTGAAGATCGTCGGGTTTTTCTGACGTTTCCTTCCTGGCCGGCTCGGGCGATGGCGCGGCGGCTGGCGCGGTGCCGGCGGGCGGGAACGGCGTGAACAGCCGCATCGCATTCTGGAACATTTCCATGTTGCGGCGTGTCTGTTCCTCCAGCGCCTTGATCGGCGTGGTGATCTTCATCATGTCGAGCGGCGACTTGCCGATCGCCCCCTTCATCTGCTCGCGAAAGCGCTCCTGCTCCTTGGAAAAGGCAAGCATCGACTGTTCGAGGAAGCTCGGCACGATCATCTGCATCTGGTCGCCGTAATAAGCGATGAGCTGGCGCAGGAACGGGATCGGCAGCATGTTCTGCCCGTCCTTGTTCTCCAGTTCGAAGATGATCTGTGTCAGCACCGGATGCGTGATGTCGTCGCCGGTCTTGGCGTCCTGGACGGTGAACTCCTCGCCCTTCTTGACCATCTCGGCGAGGTCCTCGAGCGTCACATAGGTGCTGGTGCCGGTGTTGTAGAGGCGGCGATTGGCGTATTTCTTGATGATGATCGGATCGTCTTTAGCGGCCATCTACATCCTCCCGGGGACACCGGCGCGCCTCTGAGCAAGCCGCCGATAACGATTGTGCCTTTTTTTTGAGGATATGCGCAAAAGCTTCACAATTCCAAGCAGTTTGTGCAGTGCGGGATCACTAAATGCTGCATAGCAGGCAAAATATGCTGCGCAGCAATGGACGAATGGTCGCCCTGGCAAGGCACGGCCTGCTTGCGGCGCATGGGCGCCATGCCCATTTCCGGTTTGACTTGGGGTTGGGAAAGGGCAAGAAAAGTCCCCAACGACAGAGCAACACCCTTGAAGTCTGGAGAAGAAAATGTCCGCTTCCATCGTCATTGCCAGTGCGGCGCGCACGCCGGTCGGCTCCTTCAACGGCGCCTTCGCCGCCACCCCTGCGCATGAACTCGGCGCCGTCGTCATCAGGGAATTGCTGTCGCGTGCCGGTGTCGAACCAGGCGAGGTCGACGAGGTCATCCTCGGCCAGGTGCTGACCGCCGCGCAAGGCCAGAACCCGGCCCGCCAGGCATCGATCAATGCCGGCCTGCCCAAGGAAACCACAGCCTGGGGCCTCAATCAGGTTTGCGGCTCGGGCCTGCGTGCCATTGCGCTCGGCATGCAGCAGATCGCCATCGGCGACGCCAAGGTGATCATCGCCGGCGGCCAAGAATCGATGTCGCTTTCGACGCATGCCCAGCACCTGCGCGCCGGCGTCAAGATGGGCGACTTCAAGCTGATCGACACCATGATCAAGGACGGGCTGTGGGACGCCTTCAACGGCTATCACATGGGCAACACCGCCGAAAACGTCGCGCGTCAGTTCCAGATCACCCGCGAAGACCAGGACCAGTTCGCGCTCGCCTCGCAAAACAAGGCCGAGGCCGCGCAGAAGGCCGGCAAGTTCAAGGACGAGATCGTCGCCGTCACCATCAAGGGCAAGAAGGGCGACACCATCGTCGACCAGGACGAATACATTCGCCACGGCGCCACGATCGACGCCATGACCAAGCTGAAACCGGCTTTCGACAAGGACGGCACGGTGACCGCCGCCAACGCCTCCGGCATCAATGACGGTGCCGCCGGCGCGCTGCTGATGAGCGAGGCGGAAGCGGTGAGGCGCGGCATCACCCCGCTGGCACGCATCGTGTCCTGGGCAACCGCCGGCGTCGATCCGCAGATTATGGGCACCGGCCCGATCCCAGCATCGCGCAAGGCCTTGGAAAAGGCCGGCTGGTCGGTCGGCGATCTCGACCTGGTCGAGGCCAACGAGGCCTTTGCGGCACAGGCCTGCGCCGTCAACAAGGACATGGGCTGGGATCCCTCGATCGTCAACGTCAATGGCGGCGCCATCGCCATCGGCCACCCGATCGGTGCGTCCGGCGCCCGCGTCTTCAACACGCTGGTCTTCGAAATGCGCCGGCGCGGCGCCAAGAAAGGCCTCGCCACCTTGTGCATCGGCGGCGGCATGGGCGTCGCCATGTGCATCGAAGCACTCTGAAAAAGAAGTGAGTAGCAAATAGGGAGTAGTCAATAGGGAAGAATTGCGTCAGCGCGACGGGACGTAGATCCCTACTCGCTATTCGCTACTCCCTATTCGCTCTCCCGACCAAAGGGAGGGAACACGCATGACCAAGGTAGCAATCGTCACAGGCGGATCGCGCGGCATCGGCGCGGCGATCTCGATCGCATTGAAGACCGTCGGCTATTCGGTTGCCGCGAACTATGCCGGCAATGACGCCGCAGCGGCGAAATTCAAGGCCGAGACCGGCATTCCGGTCTACAAATGGTCGGTCGCCGACTATGATTCCTGCGCCGCCGGCATCAAGCAGGTCGAGGCCGATCTCGGCCCGGTCTCGGTGCTGGTCAACAATGCCGGCATCACCCGCGACGCCATGTTCCACAAGATCACGCGCGAGCAGTGGAAAGAGGTCATCGACACCAACCTGTCCGGCGTCTTCAACATGACGCATCCGCTGTGGAGCGGCATGCGCGACCGCAAGTTCGGCCGCGTCATCACCATTTCCTCGATCAACGGCCAGAAGGGCCAGGCCGGCCAGGTCAACTATTCCGCCGCCAAGGCCGGCGACATCGGTTTCAGCAAGGCTCTCGCTCAAGAGGGAGCACGCGCCGGCATCACCGTCAACGTCATCTGCCCTGGCTACATCGCCACCGAGATGGTCAAGGCGATTGACGAGAGGGTGCTCAACGACCGCATCATCCCACAAATCCCCGTCGGCCGCCTCGGCGAACCGGAAGAGATCGCGCGCTGCGTCGTCTTCCTCGCATCCGAAGATGCCGGCTTCATCACCGGCTCGACCATCACGGCCAATGGCGGCCAATACTTCGCCTGACGACGTGGCGATGTAGGAGATCGACGGGCCGGCACACCGGCCCGTTTCCGGCACGGTCCCTTTGACGTGCTCGCGACCGTAGCTGACCCAATTCGGCACGCAGAGGTTAACAGCCACCCGCCGCCCTGTGCGAAAGCTGCTTCGTAACCTGTGGATTCTCGGTGGATAAGCTGTTCACAACACAAGATATTGGGGTGAACAAATCGGGAAAATCGCGCCATCGCTGATTCGTCGCCGATTCGTTCCGGCTATGAGCCGAACGTTAACGACGACAGCCGGAATCGTCTGCCCAACTGCTTAACGCAGGTTAAGAAAGATCAACAATTTCATCATGTTGGTTGAGGCGCGCCTAGCCGCCGTGATTGTTTCCAGGCAAAGGTTAACGGCAACACCCTCTTAGCATGAAACGGGCCAGTTCAGCGATTCAGCATGTGGTGCGACTCGCGGCCGCGAAATCCACATGTAGCCGTGAACAAAAGCTGAATCTGCAGGAGTCACTGATTCGTCGCCGATTCGTTCCAGACTCGTTCTATCCGTTAATCCGCAGCCGATTGGAAGCTTGACAAAACCACCTTCTCGCCGCCGGCGGAACATTCCGCTTTCGCTTCGCGCCCGAAATCCCTATGTGTCGCCTGTCATACGCGCCATTTGAGGCACGCTCCCGACAACCAGAGGCCAGAAGCCTTATTTCCAGGTCCCAGAAGCCTTATTCTAGGTTGATGAACATCCAGCCCAAACACACAGAGCCGCTGATCCTGTCGGGCCGCGACGTGACCGCCGTGCTCGGGCCGACCAACACCGGCAAGACCCATCTCGCCATCGAGCGCATGGTGGCGCATGAGAGTGGGATCATCGGCCTGCCGCTCAGACTTCTGGCGCGCGAGGTCTACGCCCGCGTCTGCGAAAAGGTCGGCGCCCACAAGGTTGCGCTGATCACCGGCGAGGAAAAGATCCAGCCGCCGGGCGCCAGATATTCGGTCTGCACCGTCGAGGCCATGCCGCGCGAGACCGACGCCGCCTTTGTCGCCATCGACGAGGTGCAGCTCGCCGGTGACCTCGAGCGCGGCCACATCTTCACCGATCGCATCCTGCACCTTCGCGGCCGTCAGGAAACGCTGCTGCTGGGTGCTGCCACCATGCATGGCATCCTGCAGCGCCTGCTGAGGGGTGTCTCGGTGGTGACGCGGCCGAGGCTGTCGCATCTTGCCTATGCCGGTTCCAAGAAGCTGACCCGCCTGCCGCGGCGCACGGCGATCGTCGCCTTCTCCGCCGACGAGGTCTACGCCATCGCCGAGTTGATCCGCCGCCAGCAGGGCGGTGCCGCCGTCGTGCTCGGCGCGCTCTCGCCGCGCACCCGCAACGCCCAGGTGGCGCTGTTCCAGTCCGGCGATGTCGACTACCTCATCGCTACCGACGCAATCGGCATGGGTCTCAATCTCGATCTCGACCACGTCGCCTTCGCCCAGAACCGCAAGTTCGATGGCTTCCAGTACCGCAACCTGACCGCGGCCGAGCTCGGCCAGATCGCCGGCCGCGCCGGCCGGCATCTGCGTGACGGCACCTTCGGTGTCACCGGCCAGGTCGACCCGCTCGACGAAGAGCTGATCAAGAAGATCGAAGGCCACGATTTCGATCCGGTGAAGGTGCTGCAGTGGCGCACCGCGCATTTCGACTTTGCCAGCCTCGACGCGCTGAAGCGCTCGATCGAGACCAACGCTCCGGTCGAGGGACTGACGCGGGCATTGCCTGCCGTCGACGCACAGGCGCTCGAGCATCTGTCGCGCGACGAAGACATCCGCGCGCTCACCACCAATGCCAAGCGCGTGGCGCTGCTGTGGGAAGCCTGCGCGCTGCCCGACTACCGCAGGATCGCGCCGGCGCAGCATGCCGACCTCATTGCCTCGATCTACACGGACCTCGCACGCCACGGCCATGTCGACGAGAATTACATGGCCGAGCAGGTGCGCCGCGCCGACACCACCGAGGGCGACATTGACACGCTGTCGCATCGCATAGCCCAGATCCGCACCTGGACATTCGTGTCGAACCGGCCCGGCTGGCTGGCCGATCAGGCACACTGGCAGGAAAAGACGCGCGAAATCGAAGACAGATTGTCGGATGCGCTGCATGAGCGGTTGACGAAACGCTTCGTAGACCGCAGGACTTCCGTCCTCATGCGGCGCCTTAGAGAAAATACCATGCCTGAAGCCGAAATTAGCCCTACCGGAACCGTCCTTGTCGAAGGCCACCATGTCGGCGAGTTGCAAGGGTTCCGCTTCACCGCCGACCAGACCGCCGGCGGCGAAGACGCCAAGGCGGTGCGCACCGCTGCCCAGAAGGCGCTGGCCGCCGAGTTCGAATCGCGCGCCGAACGCTTCGGCGCCTGCGCCAATGGCGACATCGCGCTCGGCTCGGACGGCACGCTGCGCTGGATCGGCGCGCCGATCGGCACGCTTGTATCAGGCGGAGACGCGCTGAAGCCGCGGTT
>NZ_RZPH01000319.1:0-5723 GCF_004022825.1 Mesorhizobium sp. M7A.F.Ca.CA.004.04.2.1 | reverse complement strand
GCGTTGGCCGGCCCATTGGTTGGCGTGGCGGGATTTCGAACTGCCTCGTTCATGGGTCGCTCCAATCCTGGTTCTTTCGGGCCTGTTTCTCTCAGGCGCATCGGGTCGAAACCCGCGAGATCAGTCTTTCATCGATTGTTCGCGCAGCGAGTCGGCGAGCAGGTTCAAGCCCAGCACGAACGACATCAGTGCGATCGTCGGCGGCAACGCTGGGTGGATGAAGGAGCGCAGCAGGCGGCTGGCGTCCTTGATCGCGGTGCCCCAGTCCGGACTTTCCGGCGCCAGGCCAAGGCCGAAATAACCGAGCGTGCCGAGCAGGATGGTGGTGTAGCCGATGCGCAGGCAGGCGTCGACGATCAGTGGCCCGCGCGCATTGGGCAGGATCTCCCACAGCATGATGTACCAGGGCGATTCACCGCGTGTCTGCGCCGCCGCCACATAATCGCGCGTCTTGATGTCCATCACCAGGCCACGCACGATGCGAAACACGCCGGGGCTGGAGGCGAACACCACCGCCACGAAGATGTTGAGCTGGTTGGGGTCGATATGCACGATCTTCAGCGGATCGGCGTCGAAGACCAGGCCGGCATAGATCCAGCCGCCGAGGATCAGGGTGATGCCGAGCAGGATGTATAGCCGGTCGGGCCGGTTCTTGTAGCGGGTCCAGAACAGCACGCTGAAGAAGATGATCGGGAACAGGAAGAACACGCCGGCCATGCCATAGGGGATCGGCGTATCCATGATGCCCGGCGTCACCAAAAGATAGAACAGCAGGATGACCGGGAAGGCCAGCACGAGATTGGCCAGGAACGACAGCACGGTGTCGATCTTGCCGCCGTAATAGCCGGCGGGCAGGCCGAGCGTGATGCCGACCATCAGCGCGAAGCCGGTCGCGGCAGGCGCGATGATCAACACGATCTGGCTGCCATAGACCATGCGCGAAAACACGTCGCGCGCCAGCTTGTCGCCGCCGAACAGATAGGTCAGCCCCGATTTCGGTTCGACGGCGCCCGGCAGCACATCCTTCATGATGGGAATCTGGGCCAGCGGGTCGAAGGGCGAAATGGTCGCGGCGAAGATCGCCGTGAACAGCCAGAACAGGCAGATGCCGACGCCGACGATGCCGACACCGCTGTCGAACAGCTGGCCGTAGAGCGCCAGCTTCTTCTTGTAGGTGAAGCTCGCGCCCATGACGATGACGAGTGCGATCCAGACCGGCCAGAAGCGCGACAGCACTTCGAGAACGATGGTGAAGCCACTGATATATTGAACCGGCATCCGCTTCGCTCCCTACTGAACTCTGATACGCGGATTGAGAAATGCGTAGCCGACATCGGAAATGAGCTGCGTGATCAGGACGATGAACACCGAGACCAGCGAGCAGCCGAGCAAAAGGTCGATGTCGTTGTTGCCGGCCGCCTCGACCAGCGTGTAGCCGAAGCCCTGATAGCGAAACATCACCTCGACGATGACGACGCCGGTGAGCAGCCATGGGAATTGCAGCATGATGACGGTGAACGGTGCGATCAGCGCGTTGCGCAAGGCATGTTTGACCACGACGCTGCCGAAGGAAAGGCCCTTCAATCTGGCGGTGCGGATATATTGCTGCGTCATCACTTCGACCATCGAAGCACGCGTCATCCTCGCAATATAGCCGATGCCGTAGATCGCCAGCGTCATTACCGGCAAAGTGAAATTATAGAAGGTGATGCCCTGGCTGGCCGAAGCCGCCGAGCCGTTCAGCCAGCCTAGCCATGAGGCGAAGATGACGGTGAAGATGACGCCCGACACATATTCAGGCGTCGCCGTCGAAGCGATCGACGCCACGGACAGCACCCGGTCGGTTCGCGACCCCTCGCGCATGCCGGCCATAATGCCGATCAGCAGCGAGATCGGCACCATCACCACCAGCACCCAGAACATCAGGATGCCCGTGGCGCCGAGTGCCGGAAACAGCTTTGAGGCGACGGTCGCCTTGAACTTGGTCGAGCAGCCGAAATCGCCCTGGAAAACGCCGGCGAAGGTCGGCACGAGCGGATCATTGCAGAAGGAGAAACGCTGCGCCGGTTTGCCGGTCGCCGGGTCTGTCACAGGTTGCTTGGGCACCACGCCCAGCCACTGCCCATAGCGGACGAAGAAGTTCTGCCGATAGCCGTGGTTGACCAGCCAGCTCTCGAGCTGCTCGGCCGACGTATGCATTTCGGTCTGGCTGATCGCCAGCTTCTTCAGATTGGGTTCGAGGTTGATCAGGAAGAAGACGACCATGGTCAAGCACAGCATCGTCAATGCCATGGTGCCAAGACGCCTGATAACGAAGGAAAGCATGGCGGCCCCCTGCCGATGGGTTGGGGTTTGAGCCGGCTATGAAAGCCAACCCTGCCGTGACCGGCGGAGCTGGCTGTCAAACAGGCCTTCGGATGCGATCAACCCTGTTTTGTTGCACGGCCTTGCCCGCGAGTCCGTAACTTTTTTGAGAAAGCGCGGACCAACGGGGACGGACGATGCAAAGAGCGGGAGAAGGGAGCGAGCCCCTTCCCCCATGTCGATGCGATCAAGCCTGTTCGAGCCAGACCTTGCCGTAGTCGCGCTCGAAGGTCGGGTGCATCTTGTAGTTCTGCACCGCCTTGACCGAGTGGCTGTAGAGTTTGCGCCAGTACGGCTGAATCATGATGCCGGAATCCTGCAGGATCTGCTCGATGTCCTTCATCATTTCCTTGCGCTTGGCGGCGTCGGCAACGGCGAGCGCCGCATTGAGCTTGGCGTCCCATTCCGGATTCGACCAGCCGGCCTCGTTCCAGGCCTCGCCGGTGCGATAGGCGATGGCCAGAACCTGGACGCCGAGCGGGCGCATGTTCCAGTTGGTCATCGACAGCGGATACTTCGTCCAGTCGTTCCAGAACGTCGAACCCGGCAGAACGGTGCGCTTCACCTTGATGCCGGCGTCGCGCAGCTGGGCGGCGATCGCATCGCCGGTGTTCTTGTGCCAGTCTTCGTCGACCGTGATCAGCTCGTGTTCGAAGTCGGCCTGGCCGGCTTCCGCCATCAGCGCCTTCGCCTTGGCCGGATCACGGGCAACCTTGGGCAGCTCGTAATATTCCGGATGGATCGAGCAGACATGGTGGTTTTCGGCGACCGAGCCGGCGTTGCCGTAGCCGAGCTGCAAGACGACATTGTTGTCGACCGCAAGCTGCAGCGCGTTGCGCACCTTCTGGTCGCCATAGGGCTTGTTGTTGACGTTGGTGCGGCAGACGATGGTCGACGCGGTGACGATTTCCGACTTCACCAGGTCCATGCCGTCGAGGATCGACACGTAGTCGGCCGAAGTCTCGAAATTGGTATGCACTTCGCCGGCTTCGAAAGCGCTGACCATGGCTGCTGGATCGGTGCCGTAGTCGATGAATTCCAGGCCGTCGAGGAACACTTCGCCGTCCCACCACTTGTCGTCGGTGCGGCGCTTGTAGACCACCTTCTGACCGACATCGTAGGAGACGAGTTCGAACGGACCGGTGCCGATCGGGCAGGCCTTGAAGTCGCCGCCCTTCTCATCGAAGGTCTTGTGGACGATGAGGCCGGGATAGTCGCACATGTTCGGAATCAGCGCGATGTCCGGCTTGGTGAGCTTCAGCACGACCGTGTGGTCGTCCGGCATGGTCACGGCGCTTTCGTCGAGCTTGTCGTCCTTGACCAGCGAGCCAAGACGGCCGGGCATGGAATTGCCTTCGGCTTTCTTGTCGGCCCAACGCTTCAGGTTGAAGACGACGTCGGCGGCGGTGAAGGCATCGCCATTCGACCAGGTGACGCCCTTGCGCACATGCAGCGTGTACTGCGTGGCATCGTCGTTGACGTCCCAGCTTTCCAGCAGATAGGGGCGGAACGTGTATTCGGACGTGTACTTGACCAGCGGCTCGAGCGCCTGGCGCTCGGCATTGGCGATTTCCGACCAGTCGGCCTTGCGCGGGTCCTTGGGATCCTTGATCCACTGGGCGATCTTCAGCGTGCCGCCCTTCTTGCCCTTTACCTCTTCGGCCTTCGCCGGCGTCGGATCGGCGAGGCCGAGCAAGCCGTAAGCCATTGCCGTCGATGCGCCGAAGACGCTGGCCATGGCCAGGAATTCGCGGCGGTCCACCTTGCCTGCCTTGGCTTCTTCGGCCATGGCCAGGATGTGATCCGGAACGCGATCGCCATTACTCTTGTAAATTGTCATGACTTAACTCCCATTGTTGGCTTTCCGCCTTTTAACATTCCGCATCCAGGCCATGATGTCAAAGACGGCGTGGATTGAGAACATGTTAGGGAATGTGCAACTTTGAAAGGGGAGCGGTTCGCGTGATAACGACAGTCTTGGCGCAAATTTGCTACTGTCCGACGGATTCTTCTGGAATCTCGGTAGTCGATTAAACTGAGACATTTACTCCAGCCCGGACAGCGCCAGAATCGATCCATCATGAGGCCAAAAGTCCTGCCGAACTATCAGTATTCCTTCTCGTAGAAGATGCCGCCCTTGGCTTCGCCGGCATCGTTGGCCTCGCCGCGCAGCTTGACGCCGCGCCCGACATTGAGGTCGATCGTAGCCTTGCCCGAGCCCGGCTTGTCGCCTTTCTGGATCGTGACATAGGTGCGGTCGTTGAGGTATTTGCCCGCCGAAACCGCCGTGCCGCCCTGGTCGTCGGTGGTGACGTCGAGGTCGTCGACACCAATGGCGCTGCGCAGGTTTTCGAGCAGCGACGTCGAGCCGCCGACGCCGGCCAGTTGCCCGGCGGCCTCGGCCAACTGGGCGATCTGCAGCGGCGACAGATTCGACATCGAGCGGCCGAAGATCAATTGCGCCAGCACCTCGTCCTCGGGCAGCGCCGGCACCGAGGAGAAGGTGAACTTCGGATTGGTCGCCTCGCCCGACACCACGATGGTGACGGTGGCGCCGGTCGTCGTCGTGGTCGCCGTCAAATTGAGATAGGGCACCAGCGAGCCGGAAAATCCGACCGTGCCTTCGGTGAAGGTCAGCCGCTTGCCGAGGATCGACAGCCGTCCGCGCTGCAGGGTGAAGGTGCCGACCGCTTGCGGCGACGAGGCCGGGCCGGTCAGCTTCAGCGAGCCGCCAAGTTCGGCATCGACGCCCCTGCCCTGGATGAAGATCTGGTTCGGCGCGTTGACCGTGACATCGAGTGCAAGGCCGCTACCGCCGCCCTTGCCGCTGGTCGTCGGCGGCCGCAGCGCCTTGTCCTGTGCCTTGACCGCACCTGGCGCGTTCTTGTGCTTGACGTCGAGCGCTGCCAGCGAGCCCGGCAATTTGTCCGGAACGGTGATCACCGTCTTGGCGAGATTGACGGTGCCGGCAATGACCGGTGCGGAGGTCAGCGGTCCCTTGATCGTCAGGCCGCCGCCGAGATTGGCGGTCACCACCCTTCCGTCCGTATAGCGGCCGTCGACCAGCTTGATCGACAAATCGGCCGGAAAACCCTGCGCCGGGTTGATGCCGACCGTGCCGCTGGCCGACAGGCTGCCGCGCGTCGACAGCGTTCCGGTCAACCGGTTGATCCTGGCGACGCCGCCGGCAATCGAGACATCGGCGGCGAGATCGTTGACGGCGAGGCCGGAGCGCGCATCGACAAGGCGCGCACCCGAGGTGCTGACGCTGCCGCCGATGACGGGCGATGTCGCGGGACCGCGCACCTGCACGTTGACATTGGCGGTTCCAGACAGCGACAGGCCCTGCGCGGCAAGCT
>NZ_RZPH01000318.1:0-5745 GCF_004022825.1 Mesorhizobium sp. M7A.F.Ca.CA.004.04.2.1 | reverse complement strand
GGCCGAGAATCCGGCCCCCTCGCCAGACAAACCAGTTCCGGCCGCGCCCAAAACGGTGCGCGAAAAGGCCGTGGTGGCGGCGACCGTCGTCCTTGGCAGCGGCCAGATCGCCATTGCGCCAAATCTTGTCACGGTGACGCGCGGCGCCGAAAGCGTCGTCTTCGACATTGCCAAGGACAGGTCTGTCACGCCGCGCACACCGCTGCCTGACTGGATAGAGCAACGCAAGCCAGGTTCGACAGCCTATGTCTCGTTCGGATTTTTGGGCCGCGCTGAAGTGCAAAATGACGAGGTGATCGCCTGGAGGCGGTTTTTTGGTTGGGCGAATTTTGTGTTTGACACGAATTCGCCATTCTGGGGAAAATCGTTTGGCGAGGTCGCTTCATTGATCGTCTCCGGAGAACGCATCGATCCGTCGAGGTCAAACGCAGCGCTTGCCTGGGACAACATCCTCTACAATGCCGAGTGGCAACACGGCGACGTGTGGCTGAAGCTTCTGCAAACCATCGTCATGGCTTTTGTCGGCACAGTGTTGGCCTCGGTCGTCGCCTTTCCGCTCGCCTTCCTGGCTGCGCGCAACATCACGCCGAACTGGTTGACCAACCAGGCGACAAAACGCTTCTTCGACTTCCTGCGGTCTGTCGACATGCTGATCTGGGCGCTGTTCTTCACCCGCGGCTTTGGTCCGGGGCCGCTGGCCGGCATGTCGGCGATCTTCTTCACCGATACCGGAACCCTGGGCAAGCTCTATTCCGAGGCGCTGGAAAACATCGACGACAAGCAGCGCGAAGGCATCCGCTCGGTGGGCGCCACACCAACAATGGTGCAACGCTACGGCGTGCTGCCTCAGGTTCTGCCAGTGTTCCTTAGCCAATCCCTCTATTTCTGGGAATCGAACACCCGCTCGGCGACAATCATCGGCGCCGTCGGTGCCGGCGGCATCGGTCTGAAATTATGGGAAGCCATGCGCACCGGCACCAACTGGGCCAATGTTTTCTACATGGTGCTGTTGATCCTGATTGTCGTTTTTGTCTTCGACAATATCTCCAACTATCTCCGCCGCAAACTGATGGGGACCGTCGGAAACGGCAACGACGAGCGCGCGCGGGGCGCCTCCGCCCGCCTGCTGCCGGCGGCTTAGACCACGATCCTGAATCGAAGGTCGACGAAGCAAAGGTGGTACCGGTTTTGCTTCGCCGACCTTCGGCTCGCGTCTCAGGCGCCGGCCCTCTTCCACCCGTTCCTGATATGCTTATACCCATCCCGATAAACCGCTTCAGGGCTCTCGGAAAAATCGCGCCACACCTTCGTTGCCGCCGCCAAATCCTTGAGCGAACGGCCGAACGCCTCGATCGTCAGCCAGTCGTCATAGCCGCTCTTGCGGATGGCGGAAAACGTTTCGGTCCAGGGAATGTTGCCGCGCCCCGGCACGCCGCGATCATTCTCCGAAATATGGATATGCACGACATTCCTGCGGTGTTTCGTGTAGGCGCCGATCGGGTCGGCCTCCTCGATATTGGCGTGGAAGGTGTCGTACATCGCCTTGATGTGCGGCCGGTCGATGGCGTCGATATGCTCCGACAAATCCGCCATCGTGTTGAGGAGATAGCATTCGAAGCGGTTCAGCGCCTCGAGCCCGATGGTGACGCCCTTGTTGCCGGCATGGTCGCCGATCGCGCGTTGCGAGGCGACGGAGCGCTTTTTCTCGGCAGAGGTCGGTCCGGAGCCGGAAAACGACCCGAGCGTCGAATGCAGCGGGCCGCTCAGCGTGTCGGCGCCAAGTGCCTGCGCGCAGTCGATCGCCCATTTCATATAGTCGACACCGGCCTTGCGCGTCGCCGCGTCGGCCGAGATCAAATTCATCGCCGGATCGCCCATGGCCGAAACCGAGGTCCGCTCCAGTCCGATGCGGTCGAGCAGATCGCCGAGTTTTTTATAATCGTCCGGCGCGCCGGCGAAGATCGGTATCTCGACGCCATCGAAGCCCGTTGCCTTGATGTCGCGCAACAGCGGCTCGTGTTTCTTCGACACGGCCGTCGTCCACAAGAACATGCACATGCCGATTTTCATCGACGCCCCTCCCCTTGAATCCCCCGGCCGCCTCTATTTCAGAGCTTCGTCCACGCCCCATTCTTCTTCGACGACTTCACGCAGGCCTCGATGAAGGCCATGCCTTCTACGCCGTCCTGGATGGTCGGGAAGACGACATCCTTGGGCGGCTTGCCACCCTTGCGGCGTGCCGCCCGGATGGCGCGTGCGGCCTCCTGGTAGATGTTGGCGAAACCTTCGAGGTAGCCCTCGGGATGGCCCGACGGCACGCGGCTGACACGGCCCGCCACCGGCAGTGCGCCGGCGCCGTTGCGGGTGATCAATTGCTTCGGCTGGCCGAACGGCGTGTACCAGAGATAGTTCGGGTCGGCCTGCACCCATTCCAGCCCACCCTTGGAGCCATAGATGCGCAGCTTCAGCCCGTTCTCGTGGCCGGGCGCCACCTGGCTTGCCCAGATCATGCCCTTGGCCGGATGCGTCTTGCCGATAGGCTTGAAGCGCAGCATGACGTTGACGTTGTCATCGAGAAGCCGGCCCGGCACGAAGGCGTCGAGATCGGCCGACAGGGAGTCCAGTTCCAGCCCCGAGACGAAGCGGGCGAGGTTGTAGGCATGCGTGCCGATATCGCCCAGCGCGCCGCCGGCGCCTGCCTGCTTGGGGTCGGAGCGCCACGCCGCCTGCTTCTGGCCTGTCGCGGCCAAATCCTCGGTCAGCCAGTCCTGCGGATATTCGGACTGCACGATGCGGATGTCGCCGAGAACACCTTTGGCGACCATTTCGCGTGCTTGCCGGATCATCGGATAGGCGGTGTAGTTGTGCGTCAGCACGAACACCTTGCCGGTCTTCTCGACTATCGCCGCAAGCTTTTTCGCCTCGGCCAGCGTCGTCGCCAACGGCTTGTCGCAGATGACGTGGATGCCGGCCTCGAGGAAAGCTTTTGCTGCCGGCACATGGACATTGTTGGGCGTGACGATGGCCACTGCCTCGATGCCGTCGGGGCGCTTCGCCTCGGCCTTGGCCATCTCGGCATAGGATGCATAGCTGCGTGCGGGGTCGAGCCCCAGTTCGGCGGCCGAGGCCTTGGCACGGGCCGGGTCGGCTGACAAAGCACCGGCAACCAGCACGAAATCATTGTCCAGCCGCGCCGCGATCCGGTGCACCGCGCCGATGAACGCGCCTTGCCCGCCGCCGACCATGCCGTAGCGGATCGGGCCGCCTCCCGTTTCCGACTTCGATGCGCCGACCATATCTTGCTCCTCGCTGTTGCTCACCTCCCCCTTGAGGGGAGGTCGATCCGCGCAGCGGATCGGGTGGGGTCGTTGAGGCAGAGCTCGGCATGAACCGACCCCTCCCGGCCCTTCGGGCCACCCTCCCCTCGAGGGGGAGGGGAAACCGCGCTAGATGCCCATCATGGCGCGCAGCATCTTCTTGTCGGTGGTGCCGGCGGCGAAGTCGTCGAATGCCTTTTCGGTCACCCGGATGATATGGTGCTCGATGAAAGGCGCGCCTTCGGCCGCACCATCCTCCGGATGCTTCAGGCAGCACTCCCACTCCAGTACCGCCCAGGAATCATAATTGTACTGCGTCAGCTTGGAAAAGATGCCGCCGAAATCCACCTGTCCATCGCCCAGCGAACGGAAGCGCCCGGCGCGGTTGGTCCAGCTCTGGTAGCCGGAATAGACGCCTTGCCGGCCGGTCGGGTTGAACTCGGCGTCCTTGACGTGAAACGCCTTGATGCGCTCGTGATAGATGTCGATGAATTCTAGATAGTCGAGCTGCTGCAGCAGGAAGTGCGACGGATCGTAGTTGATATTGCAGCGCTTGTGGCCGCCGACCGCGTCGAGGAACATCTCGAAAGTGGCGCCGTCGAACACGTCCTCAGAGGGGTGAATTTCATAGCCGACATCGACGCCGTTGTCCTCGTAGACGTCGAGGATCGGCTTCCAGCGTTTGCCGAGCTCGCCAAACGCTTCCTCAATGAGTCCAGCCGGTCGCTGCGGGAACGGATAGAGGTAAGGGAAAGCCAGCGAGCCGGTAAACGACACTGAAGCATTCAGGCCCAGATTGCGCGATGCTTTAGCGCCGAACTTCATCTGCTCGACAGCCCACTCCTGCCGGGCTGCGGGATTGTTGTGCACCGACGGCGGCGCAAAGCCATCCATCTGCGCGTCATAGGCTGGATGAACCGCGACCAACTGCCCCTGCAGATGCGTCGACAGTTCGGTGATCTCGACGCCCGCGTCAGCGCAGATGCCCTTCACCTCATCGCAATAGGCCTTGGAAGAAGCCGCCTTCTTGAGGTCGAACAGCCGCGCGTCCCAGGTCGGGATCTGCACGCCCCTGTAGCCGAGACCGGCCGCCCATTTGGTGATCGACGCCAGTGAGTTGAACGGCGCGGCGTCGCCCGCGAACTGCGCCAGAAACAGCCCAGGGCCCTTCATTGTCGTCGGCATCGCATCCTCCCTCATTTCTCTCTCGACCGAGCATAGCGCCGATTGGAAGCAGGGCCAGCCACTTTGGTCTTTTCTCAACGGGTGCTTGCACGCACCGCCATTCTGGTATTACCAAATGTGGAAATTTGGTCAAGCCGCGCAATGCGCCATCAAGACCCCAAAATCACCTGTTGCAGGCCTATATATCTCAATATAATCAATGAAATAATCTACAGAGAAAGTTGCACCCCAGCGCTTCTTGCCGATCTGGAGAATTTGCTGTAGACCTCGCCTCAGGCCCAATTGGTCGAACCAGTTTGCGAAAAAAGGCTGGGAACGCCTTGGGGAGGAACCTTTGTGTCGCCTTTTGGCGATGCATGTCGCAGGCGAACCATAGAGACGATTTGGGAAGGACAGACCATGCATCTTTCGACGCACAACTGGATGCGCGCGGAACCCTTGGAGACGACGCTCAAGCGCATCAAGAAATTCGGCTATGAGTCGATCGAGATTTCCGGCGAGCCCGAGCAGTACAAGACCAAGGAGACCCGGGCGCTGCTGAAGGAGCATGGTATTCGCTGCTGGGGCGCGGTGACCCTGATGCTGGGCGAGCGCAACCTTGCCGCCAGGAACCAGGGCCAGCGCGAGCGTTCCGTTCAGTATGTCAAGGACGTGCTGACCATGGTCAGCGAACTCGATGGCGAGATCATCACGCTGGTTCCGGCCACCGTCGGCAAGGTGGTGCCTGACGGGACCGAAGAAGAGGAATGGAAGTGGGTCGTCGACGCCACCCGTGAATGCTTCACCCACGCCAAGAAGGTCGGCGTCAAGATCGCTGTCGAACCCCTCAACCGCTTCGAGACCTATCTGTTCAATCGCGGCGCCCAGGCACTGGCGCTGGCTGACGCGGTCAGCCCCGAATGCGGCGTGTGCCTCGACGCTTACCACATCCACATGGAAGAATTTAACGTCCATGACGCGATCCGGCAGGTCGGAAAGCGCCTGTTCGACTTCCACGTCGCCGACAACAACCGGTTTGCCGCCGGCCTCGGCCAGATCGACTGGCCGAAGATCGTCGCCACCTTGCGCGAGATCGGCTACGACGGCGCGCTGACCAATGAGTTCGTCGCGCCCGTCGACCGGACGCCGGCAGCCCCCTATCCCGACATGGTCGAGCGCAATCCGGTCGACATCTCGCCCGAGCAGCTGAAGTTCATCCAGGACCACGGCTCCAGCGTGCTCACCGAGAAATTCTACACCGACC
>NZ_RZPH01000317.1:0-5750 GCF_004022825.1 Mesorhizobium sp. M7A.F.Ca.CA.004.04.2.1 | reverse complement strand
CATCTTCACCGGGCTTTCGGTGGCGGTGGCCGCGCATTGCGGCCTGTTCAACATCGGCACCGAAGGGCAGGCCTACATCGCCGGCCTCGGCATCGCCATCGTCTGCCTGAGCTTCGACAGCACACTGCCATGGTGGCTGACCTTCCCGCTGGCGATCATTGCTGCGGCGACGGTCGGCGCATTGTGGGCGCTCATCCCGGCCTATCTGCAGGCCAAGCGTGGCTCGCACATCGTCATCACCACCATCATGTTCAACTTCATCGCCGCCTCGATCATGGTTTACCTGCTGGTCGGCCCGTTGAAGCCAGCCGCCTCGCAAGCGCCGCAGACGCGTAACTTCCTCGCCGGCGCGGAATTGCCCAAGCTCAACTGGATCATCGAGCTGTTCGGCGCCAAGATCCGTTCGGCGCCGCTCAATGTCACCTTCCTGCTGGCGCTGGTCATGGCCTTCCTGGTCTGGCTGCTGATCTGGCGCACCAAGCTCGGCTATGAAATGCGCACCTACGGTCACAGCCCGAAAGCGGCACGCTATGCCGGCATCTCCGAAACCCGCATCATCATCACCGCCATGATGATCTCGGGCGGGCTGGCCGGCATGATGGCACTCAATCCGGTGATGGGCGATCAGCACAATGTCGCCATCGACTTCGTTTCCGGCGCCGGCTTCGTCGGCATCGCCGTGGCGCTGATGGGCCGCCTGCACCCTGTCGGCATCGTGCTGGCGGCGATCCTGTTCGGCATGCTCTACCAGGGCGGCGCCGAACTCGCCTTCGAGATGCCGGCGATCAGCCGCGACATGATCGTCATCATTCAAGGCCTGGTGATCCTGTTTGCCGGTGCCCTCGAGCACATGTTCCGGCCCTACATCCAGGCGCTGTTCGCCTCGTTCAGTCCGCGATCGGTGGGCATGGAAGCGGTCAAGGGGAAAGGTGCCTGAGATGGATGTGTTCAACGCGATCATCCAGACACTGGACTCCACCATCCGCCTTTCGGTGCCGCTGCTGCTTGCCTGCCTCGCCGGCCTCTATTCGGAACGCGCCGGCATCTTCGACATCGGTCTCGAAGGCAAGATGCTGGTCGGCGCCTTCGCCGGTGCGGCCGCCGCTTCCGTGTTCCATTCGGCCTTTCTCGGCCTCGGCATGGCGATCCTGATCTCGGTCGCCTTTGCCATGATCCACGGTTTTGCCTCGATCACCCATCGCGGCAACCAGATCGTCTCCGGCGTGGCGATCAATTTCATCGCCGCCGGCTCGACCATCATCCTCGGCCAGGCCTGGTTCCAGCAGGGCGGGCGCACGCCGGCGCTGCAACCGGGCGAGCGCTTCGAGGCCATCACCTTGCCGGGCGCCGAGGCCATCCGCGGCGTTCCGATCATCGGACCGATCTATGCCGAGCTCCTGTCGGGCCACTCGATCCTGGTCTATCTTGCCTTCCTGATGGTGCCGTTCACCTGGTGGGTGCTGTTTCGCACCCGTTTTGGCCTCAGGCTGCGCGCCGTAGGCGAGAACCCGGCCGCCGTCGATACTGCCGGCATATCGGTCGCCTGGCTGCGCTACAGGGCGCTGATCTGCACCGGCATCCTCACCGGCATTGCCGGCGCCTACCTGTCGATGGTGCAAAATGGCGGCTTCGTGAAGGACATGACCGCCGGCAAGGGCTATATCGCGCTGGCAGCCTTGATCTTTGCCAAGTGGAAGCCGGTCAACGCCATGTTCGCCTGCCTTCTGTTCGGCTTCCTGGACGCGGCGTCGATCCGCCTGCAGGGATCACCGCTGCCCATCATCGGCAAGGTGCCTGCGCAGTTCATGCAGGCGCTGCCCTACATCCTCACCGTCATCCTGCTCGCCGGCTTCATCGGCAAGGCAATCCCGCCACGCGCCGGCGGCGTACCTTATGTCAAGGAACGTTGAGCGGCAGGTCGGCTTTGCGCCGGGTTTTGAACACGATCATCGGAGAGAACACCTGAATGTCGCATGATCTGTTCGAGGCCGCCAAGGCCGCCATGGCCAAGGCCTACGCGCCCTATTCTAAGTTTCCGGTCGGCGCTGCCTTGCGCACCGAGGACGGGCGCGTCTTTACCGGCGCCAACATCGAAGTCGCCTCCTATCCGGAAGGCTGGTGCGCCGAGACCACGGCGCTCGGCCACTACATCATGGGCGGCGGCGGCAAGATCGTGGAAATCGCCGTCATCGCCGAACGCATGGCGAAATGCTCGCCTTGCGGCGGCTGCCGGCAGCGGCTGGCCGAATTCTGCCGGCCGGAAACAAAGCTCTATCTCTGCGACAATGCAGGTGTGGCCGAGACCGTGACCATGGGCGACATGCTGCCTTACGGTTTCCGCGGCGATATTTTGAAATGAACAACGGGCTCAAATGAACAGCTGGCAGCGATGACGGAAAAAACCCTGGATCATCTCGTCGAAAGGCTGGACGGCCTGGCGCCGGCCACGGCCCTGGTGCTCGGTTCGGGCCTCGGCGGTCTGGTCGACCAGATCGAGGACCCGATCCGCATCTCCTATGCCGACCTGCCCGGTTTTCCCAGAAGCGGTGTCACCGGGCACGCCGGCGAAGTGGTGGCAGGGCTGTTTGCCGGCGTGCCGGTGCTGATGCTGTCGGGCCGCGCCCATTACTACGAGCACGGCAACGCCGCGGCGATGCGGCCGGTGCTGGAAGTGCTTGCCGGCATCGGCATCACGAAACTGATCCTCACCAATGCCGCCGGCTCGGTCGATCCGGACATGCCGCCTGGCTCGGTAATGCTGATATCGGACCACATCAATTTCTCGGGCACCAATCCGCTGATCGGCGAACCAAGCGACCGGCGTTTCGTCGGCCTGACTGAAGCCTATGATGCCGGCATCCGCCAGGCCATCGAACGGGCGGCAAATGCGACCGGCACCACCCTGCACAAGGGCGTCTATATGTGGTTCTCCGGTCCATGCTTCGAAACGCCGGCCGAGATCCGCATGGCGCGCATCATGGGCGCCAATGCGGTCGGCATGTCGACCGTACCGGAGGTCATTCTCGCCCGCTTCCTAGGACTGCGCGTCGCCGCCTGTTCGGTCATCACCAATCTGGCCGCCGGCATGACCGGGGCCGAGCTTTCGCACCAGGAGACCAAGGACATGGCCCCGGTCGGTGGCGCGCGGCTGGCGACGATCCTGCAACGCGTGTTCCGCGACGGACTGCTGGAGATCTGATGCTTCCCCAGGAAATCATCCGCCGCAAGCGCGATGGCCTCAGGCTGTCGGAAGAGGAGATCGCCGGCTTCGTCGCGGGCGTGACGTCGGGCGCCGTCACCGATGGCCAGGCCGGCGCCTTCGCCATGGCGGTGTTCTTCAACGGCATGAACCGCGACGAGGCCGTGGCGCTCACGCTGGCGATGCGCGATTCCGGCGATGTGCTCGACTGGTCGGACCTGCCCGGCCCGGTCACCGACAAGCATTCGACCGGCGGCGTCGGCGACAATGTCTCGCTGATGCTGGCGCCGATCGTCGCCGCCTGCGGCGCCTATGTACCGATGATCTCGGGCCGCGGCCTTGGCCACACCGGCGGCACGCTGGACAAGATGGATGCCATTCCCGGCTACATCAGCCAGCCCGATGTAGCGCTGTTTCGCAAGGCGGTGCTCGAAACAGGCTGTGCCATCATCGGCCAGACCGCCGACCTCGCGCCCGCCGATCGACGGCTCTACGCGATCCGCGACGTCTCCGGCACGGTCGAATCGGTGCCGCTGATCACCGCTTCGATCCTGTCGAAGAAGCTGGCGGCCGGGCTGCAATCGCTGGTGCTCGACGTCAAGGTCGGCAACGGCGCCTTCATGGAAAAATCGCGCGACGCCACCGCACTCGCCAACAGCCTGGTTGAGATCGCCAACGGCGCCGGACTAAAGGCTTCGGCGTTGATCACCGGCATGAACGAGCCCTTGGCGTCGGCCGCCGGCAACGCCGTCGAGGTGCGCAACGCCGTTGATTTCCTCACCGGCCGGTATCGTGACCGTCGGCTCGAGGACGTGACGCTGGCGCTGGCCGCCGAAATGCTGCAGTCGGCCGGGCTGGTGTCGTCCAACCAGGATGGCATGCGGCGCGCCACCGAGACACTCGCCAGCGGCCGCGCCGCCGCCACCTTCGCACGCATGGTGGCCGCGCTTGGCGGCCCCGCCGATTTCATCGAGAAACCGGAAAAGTATCTGCCAGCGGCGGCGATCGAATTTGCCGTCAACGCGACCGCAAACGGCTTCGTCACCGGCATCGCCACCCGCGATATCGGGCTCGCCGTGGTCGGCCTGGGAGGTGGGCGCACGCGGCCGGACGACAAGATCGACCCCGCGGTCGGCATCACCAGGTTGTTGCCGGTCGGTGCGGAGGTTGGGATCGGCGAGCCGCTGGCGCTGATCCATGCCCGCTCATCGGCCGATGCCGAGGCCGCCGCGGCTACCGTGCTTTCGGCCTATACGGTCGGCGCCTCGAAGCCGCCCGCCGACAAGTCGGTCATCCGGCGGATTCTGCCGCGCGGCTGAAGCAATTCCAGGAAAAGTGGTGGACCGGTTTTCCCGGGAAAGCGCATAGCGCTTTCCCTTGGAAATTGCGGAAAACGAATAGCCTTACTGGACGAGCAGCAGCGTGCCGTTCTCGACCTGGTATTTGTCGAGCCGGTTGAGAAAGCTCATGCCGATCAGATTGGTGCGCAGCGCCCTGTCGTCGAGCACGATGGTCTGGACGTCATTGACCGTGATGTTGCCGATCTGCAGGCGGTCGATCATGGCCACGGCCGCCTTGATGGTGCCGTTGGCCGTGTTGACCTCGTGGCTGAAGTCCGAAGCATTCAGCGACAAGCCGATTCGGCGTGCCGTCGACATGTTGATGGCGACCAGCGTGGCGCCGGTGTCGATCATGCCGTCGACCTGGCGCCCGTTGAACTTGAAAGCCGATGAGAAATGTCCGCGCTCGTCTGCCGCGACGACCACCTTGCGGCCCATCGGCAGCGGTGCCGCGGGCTTGTTGGGCACCGATGCCAGATTGACGTCTGGTTGGGCTTCGACCGCTTGTTTGCCCGGCACCGCCGACCTCAGCAGGTTTTCGACGAGTTGCGGATTGGACTGGTACACAATCGGTATCGATGCCGATGAACCGGCGAAAACGGCGAGGATCAGAAGTTTGCGCAGCATGGATCGGCCTCGCCGCATGACCCCGGAAATCGGGATCGATTTCCGAAAGGCTCACGCGCAAATCAAAATGCTACAGCGTCCTTTGCGCGTCCGAAATGGACGCGCGGCGCCGTAGTGACAGCCGATCGTTAGACCCGGATGGTGTTTGCCGCTTTAACGCGCGCCAAAACCGCGCCTTTGCGTAAACGTTTGGTAAATCGCACCAGGTGACTTTGCCTGGTATTACTTGGTCCCGTACATGCGGTCGCCGGCGTCGCCGAGGCCGGGCATGATGTAGCCCTTCTCGTTGAGCTGGCGGTCGATCGAAGCGGTGAAGACGGGAACGTCCGGATGCGCCTTGAGAAAGCGTTCGATGCCTTCGGGCGCCGCCAGCAGGCAAAGGAAACGGATGTTGGTGGCGCCGCGCTCTTTCAGCTTGTCGATCGCCGCGATCGCCGAATTGGCGGTGGCCAGCATCGGATCGACGACGATCACCAGCCGGTCGGCGAGATCGCTCGGCGCCTTGAAGAAATATTCGACCGCTTCCAGCGTTTCGTGATCGCGGTAGAGACCGACATGGGCGACGCGGGCCGCCGGAACCAGGT
>NZ_RZPH01000316.1:0-5752 GCF_004022825.1 Mesorhizobium sp. M7A.F.Ca.CA.004.04.2.1 | reverse complement strand
GACTAGACGGCAGGACCGACGTGGTGCTGCCCAGATCAAGCGCCATTTCGGCGCCCGGTGCACAACAACTCATTGCAGCGCTCCATGGGAAATCATGATCCTGCGGACGTCGCGATACGGTTTATCCAGACCGGCGTCGGCGTCGACTTCGACAATCCAGACGCCGTCCTTCGGCATGTGCTGGGCTGCGAATTCCTGGCCCGAGGCGGGTGCGAGGGTGACCGACTTGTCCTCCTTCTCGTACGCGGGATGGCGAAACAGCACCTTGACGCCGTGCAGGGGAACCGGCTTGCCAGCGGCATCGGTGAGGCTGTAGCGGACTTCACCCCATGCGATGGTCAGCTTGCCGGTCCAGCCAAGGGCTGCCTGTGCCCGTCCTTCCGTGGCCTTCTTGTTGAATTGCTGGCTCGCCACATAGGTGTTTTCGACGACGAGGCCAGTCCAGCTTGTGCTGGCGAGCGTCGCCATGGTCAAATTGACCGCGATGATCACGCCGAAAAAGGCGAGGATGATGGCCAGCATGTGCCTGCCGGTAAATTCACGAGGCTTTTGTACATTGGCAGTCATCTGGGGGCCTCCGGCGCGTTGAAGGTGGCGGTGTACTCGTTCGATTCGAAGCTGGCTCTGTCCTCGACGCGGAACTTGAAAGTCTGCGCCGGCGCGCGGATCTGGCCCGCGGGCTGGCGCACGAAGACTTTCAGCATTTTCAGGCGGTCGGGTTCGACCGGAATGGCGAATGAGCGGCCTGCCGGGATATCTTCGCCGACCACGCTCATGTCAGCTCCATCCAGGCCTTGGATCGTGACGACGAGCGTCCGCGGCTCCGGGATCATGTTGAGCAGCTTGACGGTATAGCCATTGCGGATGGAGCCGTCGGACAGCGTGACGAACTGAGGATTGCGATCATGCAACACGTTTAGTTCGAGCCGGTCGCGCGTCAGCAGGGAATAGAGCAGGCCGAGGCCGATCAGCGACCACAAGCCCATGTAGACGTAGGTGCGCGGCCGAAAGATCTTGCGGATGTGGAAATGCGCTACCTTGTCGGAGAACAGGCCATCAGCGGTCCTGACCAGCGACGGGTTGACTGAACTGGAGCCGCCCGCGGTTGCCAGCATCATATTGGTGTTGTAGTCGGAGAGCGTCGCGTAGGAGATCAGCCCGCGCTCCTTGCCGAGCTTGTCCATGACGCCGTCACAGGCGTCGATGCAGAGCGCGCAGGTGATGCATTCGAGCTGCTGGCCATCGCGAATGTCGATCCCCATCGGGCAGACCGCGACGCAGGCATTGCAGTCGACGCAGTCGCCGACGGACTGCCCTGCAGCTTGCACCTTCTTCGCATGGCGAGAACGCGGTTCGCCGCGCCAGTCATTGTAGGTGACGGTGAGCGAACTTTCGTCGAGCATGGCCGCCTGGATGCGCGGCCATGGGCACATATAGGTGCAGACCTGTTCTCGCATCAGCCCGCCGAACGTGTAGGTGGTCGCCGTCAGGACGGCGACGGTGATGTAGGCGACGGGCGCCGCGGTGCCGGTGAAGAGTTCGCCGACCAGCGTCGGCGCATCGGCAAAATAGAAGATCCAGGCGCCGCCAGTCGCCGCGCCTATGACGAGCCAGATGGTGTGCTTGAACACGCGCAGCATGAGCTTGCGCGCGGTCCAGGGACCTGCATCGAGCTTCATGCGGGCGTTACGGTCCCCCTCGATCGCACGTTCGACGACGAGGAACAGATCGACCCACACCGTCTGAGGGCATGCATAGCCGCACCAGGCACGGCCGACAGTCGAGGTGATCAGGAAAAGACCGACGCCCGCCATGACCAGGAGGCCGGCCACATAGAAGAATTCCTGGGGCCATATCTCGATGAAGAAGAAGTAGAAGCGCCGGTTCGCGAGATCGAGCAGGACTGCCTGGTCCGGGGCAAATGGACCGCGAGCCCAAGGCAGCCACGCAGCCAGGTAATAGATGCCAAGTGTGATCGTCATCACCAGCCATTTGAAGCGACGAAAGTTGCCCGAGGCGCGCTTCGGAAAGATCTTTTGACGCGCGGCATAAAGCGGCTTGCGGGTTTTGGCGGAATTGACAGTTTCTGTTTCGAGCCCTGTCAACTGCGTCTTGTCACGCATGTGCAACTCCACTTTCCCAGCCGATGTCAGGGGCACCTGTCGTAAAGCCTCGCCGTAGGATAGCCTTGCCGGGTTGTGCAGATCGCATTAGGGATGGTGTCGAGGCCCGGCTCACGCCAGGCCTCGTCCGCTTGGCAGGGGGGACCGAAGAATAGGGCTTCCATTCCTATTCTCCGCCGCCAAGCGAATGGACATAAACTGCAAGTTCCTTGACCTTGATCTCGCCGAGACGGCCAACCCAGGCCGGCATGACGCCCTGTTTTGGCGCACGGACCTGTGCGGCGATGGCTGTCTCACCGGATCCATAGAGCCAGATCGCATCGGTCAGGTCGGGGGCGCCGAATTCCCTGTTGCCTTTTGCATTGTCGCCGTGACAGGCCACGCAATTCTCGGCAAAGACCTTGGCGCCGGGTTGGATCAGACTTGCATCGCGGACCTTGCCGGAAAGGCTGGCCACGTAGGCGCTGACTTGTGCGATCTGGTCGGCGGTAATGATGTCGCCGAAGGCCGGCATTTCCGACAGCCGCGTTTCCGCATCAGTCGCAAAGCGGATGCCGTGCGTAATCGTCTGCTGGATCTGCTCGGCCTTGCCGCCCCATAGCCAGTCGTCGTCGTTGAGATTGGGAAAGCCCTTGGAACCCTGGGCGCCGGAGCCGTGACATTGTACGCAATTGACCTTGAAAGCGGCGCCACCGGCGGCGATTGCGAATTCGCGCAGGCCGTCGTCCGCGGCGATTTCCGAGACGCTCTTGGACTCCACCGCCGAGATATATTTGCCCTTGGCGGCCTCAGCCGCGGTCAGCTCGTTCCTGACCTCGTTGCGGCTGGAATAGCCGAGCACACCCGTTGTCGCCGAGTGCAACAGAGGCCATGCTGGATAGGCAATGGTGTAGCCTATCGCCCAGACAATGGTGACGTAAAAAGTGATGACCCACCATCTGGGAAGCGGGTTGTTCAGCTCCCGGATACCATCCCATTCGTGGCCGGTGGTCGAGACGCCAGAGATTTCATCGATATGCTCGTCGCTCATGATCACTCGTCCTCGAGCGGAATGCGGGCCGCTTCGTCGGCCAGCCTTCGGCTGCCGGGGCGTAGGGCAAAGGCGATGCACCCCACGAAGAACAGCGCCATCGCAACCAGGCCCCAGCTGTCGGCAAACGCCCGCATCAAATTGTAGGTCATCAGCGTTCTCCTCAGCGGTAGCCGGCGGCTTCGTCGTAATTTTTGAAGTCGACCAGTGTGCCAAGCATCTGCAGGTAGGCGAGCAGGGCATCCATTTCGGTGACCTGTTGCGGGTTGCCGTCGAAGTCGCCGATCTTGGCTTTTGGGTAACGCGCCTCAAGGCCTGATGTGTCGGCATTGGGATCGGCCTGCGCCCCCAGATCCGCATTGGCGTGGGCGATCATGTCATCCGTGTAAGGGACGGCTACAAGCCTGTTGGCGACCAGATGCGTCGAGAAATCCTTCACGTCGATCGGCGTGTCTTTCAGGAACCCATAGCTCGGCATGATCGATTCCGGCACCACCGAGCGCGGGTCGGTAAGATGCGCGACATGCCATGCATTCGAGTAGCGGTCGCCAACTCTGGCGAGATCCGGCCCGGTACGCTTCGATCCCCACTGGAAGGGGTGATCGTACATGGACTCGGCAGCCAGGCTGTAGTGGCCATAGCGCTCAACTTCGTCGCGGAACGGCCTGATCATCTGGCTATGACAGAGGTAGCAGCCCTCGCGCATATAGATGTTGCGCCCGACAAGTTCGAGCGGCGAATAGGGGCGCATGCCTTCCACCTTCTCGATCGTATTGTCGAGATAGAAGAGAGGCGCGATCTCGACGATGCCGCCGACCGTCACCACGAGCAGCGAGCCAACGAGAAGAAGCGTGGCGTTCTTCTCGATGATTGCGTGTTTGTCCATCAAGCCCATTACCTGGCTCCTGATCGCGCAGGTCGGATGGCGACGGGGCTCGGCATCGGCTCCTCCTCGCGCTGGTGGCCGAGGATGGTCCTGGTGATGTTCCAGGCCATGATCAGGGCGCCGGAGAGGTACATGGCGCCGCCGATGGCGCGCATGACATAGTAGGGGTGCATGGCGGCGACGGTTTCGGCGAAGGAGTAGACGAGGAAGCCCTGCTCGCCATATTCGCGCCACATCAGGCCCTGCATGATGCCGGACACCCACATCACCGCGGCGTAGACGACGATCCCGAGTGTCGCCAGCCAGAAGTGCCAGGTGACGAGCCTCAGCGAGTAGAGCCGTTGACGGTTCCAGAGCTTCGGGACCATGTAGTAGATCGCGCCGAACGAGATCATGCCGACCCAGCCGAGCGCACCCGAATGGACGTGCCCGATGGTCCAGTCGGTATAATGCGACAGCGAATTGACCGCCCGGATCGCCATGATGGGGCCTTCGAAGGTCGACATGCCATAGAAGGCGACGGCCATCACCATCATGCGTATGATCGGATCGGTGCGCAGCTTGTCCCAGGCGCCGGACAGCGTCATCAGGCCGTTGATCATGCCGCCCCAGGACGGCATCCACAGCATGATCGAGAACACCATGCCGAGCGTCTGCGCCCAATCGGGCAAGGCGGTGTAGTGCAGGTGATGCGGCCCGGCCCAGATGTAGAGAAAGATGATAGCCCAGAAATGGACGATCGACAGCCGGTACGAATAGACTGGCCGGTTCGCCTGCTTGGGCACGAAATAATACATCATGCCGAGGAAGCCGGCGGTGAGAAAGAAGCCGACCGCGTTGTGGCCGTACCACCATTGCGTCAAGGCGTCCTGGACCCCTGAAAAGGCGGAGTAGCTCTTGGAGCCCAGGAACGAGACTGGTATGGACAGGTTGTTGACCACATGCAGCATCGCGATGGTCACGATGAACGACAGGTAGAACCAGTTGGCCACGTAGATATGCGGTTCCTTGCGCTTCAGGATCGTGCCAAGGAACAGAATGAGGTAGGCGACCCAGACGATGGTCAGCCAGACATCCACATACCATTCGGGTTCGGCGTACTCGCGGCCCTCGGTGATGCCGAGCAGATAACCGGTCGCGGCCATGACGATGAAAAGCTGGTAGCCCCAGAAGACGAACCAGGCGAGATCACGGCCGAAGAGGCGCGCGCGGCAGGTGCGCTGCACGACATACAGAGACGTGCAAAGCAGCGCGTTGCCGCCGAAGGCGAAAACGACACCGGATGTGTGCAACGGCCGCAAACGACCGAAATTGAACCAGGGCTGGATGTTGAGATCGGGGTAGGCGAGCTGCAGCGCGATCACCACGCCGACCAGCATGCCGACGACACCCCAGAACACGGTGGCGATCGCGCCGTAGCGGATCGGACCATCCATGTAAGCGGATGGGTCAATCGGAGCTGCTGGCCTGAACTCCGTGTTGCGCAACAGGATCGCAGTGAAACCAGCCACTGCGAAGAACAACACCCACATGTGTCGGCGGAAAGGTTCATCCACGCCGAAGCCGGCGGCCACCAGGGCCGCAAAAGCGAACACGCTTAGAAGGACGATCTCTGTGCCGAATTTCATTGCAGATCCCGATCTCGAATCTGGTGGATGCCAAATCCGCAGCGCACTAATCGCGCAGCCGCCGCCCCCTCGCCCTGATCTATGT
>NZ_RZPH01000315.1:0-5766 GCF_004022825.1 Mesorhizobium sp. M7A.F.Ca.CA.004.04.2.1 | reverse complement strand
ATGCCGAGCAGCGAGGCGATGATCGAATGCCGCCTTGTCTGGCGAAGCACACCCTGCCGGGCATCGATCAGCACGATCGCCAGGTCGGCGGTCGAGGCGCCGGTGGCCATGTTGCGGGTGTATTGCTCGTGGCCAGGTGTGTCGGCAACGATGAATTTGCGTTTCGGCGTGGCGAAGAAGCGGTAAGCGACGTCGATGGTGATGCCTTGCTCGCGCTCGGCCTCCAGACCGTCGACCAGCAGCGCGAAATCAATGTCGTCGCCCGTCGTTCCATGCTTGCGCGAATCGCGTTCGAGCGCGGCGAGTTGGTCCTCGAAAATCTGCTTGGTATCGGACAGCAGGCGCCCGATCAGCGTCGACTTGCCGTCATCGACCGAGCCGCAGGTCAGGAAGCGCAGCAGCGACTTCTTCTCCTGCGCCGCCAGATAGTCGCGAACGCCGTCGGTGGGGGCGAGGCTCTTTGCCATGATGTGGCGCATGGTCAAAAGTACCCCTCGCGCTTCTTCTTTTCCATCGAGCCGGCTTCATCGCGATCGATCAGGCGACCCTGCCGTTCGGACGTGCGTGCCGTCAGCATTTCGCCGACGATGGCTTCCAGCGTGTCGGCATCCGATTCGATGGCGCCGGTCAGCGGATAGCAGCCAAGCGTGCGGAACCGCACCAGCCTGTTCTCCACCGTCTCGCCGGGGCGCAGTTTCATGCGCTCGTCGTCCCGCAGGATCAGCATGCCGTCGCGTTCCACCACCGGTCGTTCCTTGGCGAAATAGAGCGGCACGATCGGGATACTTTCCTGCAGGATGTACTGCCAGATATCGAGTTCGGTCCAGTTCGACAGCGGAAAGACGCGGATCGATTCACCCGATGCGATGCGGGTGTTGAATATCTTCCACATTTCGGGGCGCTGGTTCTTCGGATCCCACACATGCTGGGCGTTGCGGAAGGAAAAGATGCGCTCCTTGGCGCGCGATTTCTCCTCGTCGCGACGAGCGCCGCCAAAGGCCGCATCGAAACCGTATTTGTCGAGCGCCTGGCGCAGCGCCACGGTCTTCATGACATGGGTGTGGGTGTTCGAACCATGGTCGAAGGGATTGATGTTGTCGCGCACGCCGTCTTCATTGACATGAACCAGGAGATCGAAGCCGAGTTTCTGCGCCATCTGATCGCGAAAGGCGATCATCTCGCGGAACTTCCACGTCGTGTCGACGTGAAGAAAGGGGAACGGCGGCTTGGCGGGATAAAACGCCTTCATCGCCAGATGCATCAACACGGATGAATCCTTGCCAACCGAATAGAGCATGACCGGCTTGGCAAAAGCGGCCGCAACCTCACGGAATATATGGATGGACTCGGCTTCAAGCCGTTGAAGATGCGTAAGCGCTGTTGTCATGGGCCGTGGGCGTTCTTTCGTATCTTCCAACAGAAGACCTTGCCTCAAATCATCGAGCTCTTCGCACCCGGTTCGAGCCTTGTTTCTGGACAATCTTCTCGTGCCGGCGTTCTAGCAGATCGCCATTATCAAGAACAATGCTGTACTGACCCGGCCGCACATGGTTCGAGAATGAATTTTCCACAGATGCCGGCAAATCCGGAAATTCCTGCCTGCAAGCTCAACGGCCCAGAAAACGCGGGGAAAATATTGCTTGAATGGATCAGCTGCGGCTTTCAAGGGACTTCCTCTGGTCGGCCCGCGCCTGCCGCCGCTTTTCGGTGGCAATCTGCCCTATACACTATCGAAAATGGGGGGCAGCCGCTATACCAGCCTCGGGAAGTGGGCAAGTGCATCATGGGCAATTTCGAGGCGAGCGTATTCAACTTCGCTAAACAAGATCCGCCGCATGAAACTTGCCGAAGACAGCGAGCCCGAAAATTGACCCGGCTTTCACCCCTGAGACAGCAATTCACGCCTTCGCGGATCAACAACTACTTCTCCGTCCTTTGCTTCTTTTTTCCACCGGTACTGGGATCGGTGGTCAGCTTTGTATTCGCTGGCGGAGGCCTTTCGTCAGCCCTGCTGATTGCTTTACGGAAAAGGCGCTTCAACGCCGACCGGCCCATGATCTGGTTGACGGTCGCGATCTATGCCTACTGCGCCTCCAATCTCCTGGCTTCCATCGTCAACAATTCGTTCGCCCGTGATGCGCCACATCTTATCCCGCTCGTCACCTTCCTGTTTTTTCCCGTGTCCTATTCGACCTGGAGCATCACGCAGAAAACCACGCTTACCCGCATCATCGTGCTTTCCAGCATGGCCGCCTGTTTTGCCGCGCTGCTCATGGCCGTCATCCAGCAATATTGGATTGGCGTCAGGGCCGAGGGGGGAGCCGGAAATCCGATCGTCTTCGCAACCGTGGTGTGCCTTGCCGTGGTGATGTGTGTGGCTGGCGCCTTGTCCGGTGTTGAGCAAGCCCGGACCCCACTCTTCTACGCGGCACTGGCCGGGACGATCGCCGTCATCTATTCCGGCTCGCGTATCGTCTGGCTGGCACTGCTGATCGCCGGCATCGCCGTCATGCTGATCAACCGGCACAGGCTCAGAGGCAGGAATGCCGTTCGCCTGCTGCTGCTGCTGGCAGCGGTCGGCGTCGTGATCGCCGCTTCCAGCTTCCAGGCGATATCCGGGCGGGTCGACTTTTTGCGCTCCGATTGGGGTGCGCTTGGGGCTGGCGGCAATTACGACACCTCGTTGGGAATACGTGTTGCGCTTTGGGAGATCGGCCTCAAAGCATTCCATGACATGCCACTGTTCGGGCACGGTGTGGGTGCAACCCAGCATCTGATCAAGCAGGGCTTTCATGAGCAGTTCGCGATGGACACAGGCTTCAACCATTTTCACAACGGCTTCCTGACCGCCTTGGTGCAAGCGGGAATTCTGGGTGCCGTGACGCTGGCGGCGATCTTTATCGTTGCCGCCGGAAATGCCGCCCGGGTCTTGCGAAACAGCAACGATCCGAGCGAGCGGTTCGGCGCGACCATGATTGTTGTCGTGGTGATCACCTATCTGACGGCCGGAATGACAGGCATCCTGATCGGCCATGACATTCTGGACTCGGTGCTGATGGTCTTCATGGTGAGCGGAACATATCTCGCCTCCGGACGCCATGTTCCTTTGTTGGAAGAGCAGGCACTTGCACCAGTGATGGAAGAGCGAGCACTTCCATCAGTCACCAGAGAGCTGTTTCGGGTAAGGCCATGAAGGTTCTGGTCACGGGCGCGACAGGTTTCATCGGGCGCCTTGTCGTGCGCCACCTTCGCGAAGCCGGTGCCGAGCTTCGCCTCGCCTCCCGCCATCCCGAGAGGCTTGGTTCGGAGAACGAGACTGTGCCGATGCCCGGCTTCGATGCGCCGGCCGCCGCCTTCCTGGAACTGACCCGGCATATTACTGACGTCGTCCATTGCGCCGGCCTCAACAATGATCAGGGAAATGCAACCGAAGCCGATTACCAGGCGGCCAATGTGGAACTGAGCGCAAGGCTGGCGCATGCCGCGGCCGCCCAGATAAGCGGACGTTTCATCCATCTCTCCTCGATCCGAGCGGTGATCGGCGCGCATGTCAGCGCAACGATCGACGAGGACACGCTTCCTGCCCCACAATGCGCCTATGGACGCTCGAAGCGCGAAGGCGAGATCAAGGTTTTGGACGCCTACGCGTTACACGGCCGCTCGGACGCCGCCGTGTTGCGCCTGCCTCCGGTTTATGGAAGCGGCATGAGGGGGAATCTGGCAACGCTGATGCGCCTTGCCGATACGCCGCTGCCGCTGCCGACGGGTGCCTTGACCGGAATCCGCTCGCTGATGTCTTCCGAGGCCGCGGTGCGAGCAGTGTCGCACCTGCTCAGCCATTCCGGACCGCTTCGCCCGATCTATGTCGGCGCCGATGTGCCGCCGGTCGCCGCCGAGGCCATCATCGCCGCCTTTCGCAGAGGTTTGGGGCGGCCTGTGCGCCTGATGGCTGTGCCGGCCGGTCTGATACGGCCGGTCGTGGCCGCGCTCGGCAGGCGGGCGTTCTGGGACAGCCTGACCGCGACACAGATATGCGACCCCGCCCTGCTGGTATCGCAGGGGTGGACGCCTGAAGCCGGCACGCTCGAGCGGCTGGTCGAGCTGGCGCGGCTCGGTAGATCCTGACTTTCTTGCTTGACCATGATCTTTTCCAAAAACCGGCTTCCACTTTTTGGGATCATGGTCTGCGGTAGAGCGTTCCAAACAGGATCCGAAGGTCGAGCCAGAACGACGCAGTGCGGAGGTAGGCAGCATCCGTTTCGGCCAAAAGCTCCGGGTTCGACATGTCGATGCCCCTGATCTGGGCCAGGCCGGTTATGCCCGGCAGCGCCGCCAAAACCCCCAGCCGCCTGCGACACTCGATCAACTCGGTTTGGGTCGGCAGGCAGGGGCGCGGCCCGACCAGGCTCATTTCGCCCTTCAGGACATTCCAGAATTGCGGCAGCTCGTCGAGCTTGAACTTCCGTAGGACCTTCCCGACCGATGTCACGGAATCCGCCGGCGCCTCATGCGAGGGTAGTGACGGCGTCCCGACATACATGGTGCGCAACTTGTGGCAGCGAAAAAGCCGACCGTCACGGCCGACCCGCACCTGTGAAAAAATAGCCGGGCCCGGCGACGATGCTCGAACGGCAAGGACGGTGAGCGCCAAGACAGGAGATGTCGCCACCAGCAGCAGAGCCGCACCGGCAATATCGAAGATTTGCTTGGCTGCCTTCATGAACGGCCGATAGTGCTCCCTGCCGAAGTCCCGAGGCAACGCCGCAGGCCAATGCCGTCAATCCGGTCGACGTAGCATGAGCCGATCTCTTGACCAAGCGCGCCACGCAGCCGTCGCAATGTTCAGATGCGCCCCAGGATGAAGGCGAGATAGAGCCCAATGTTTCCGGAAACGGTCTGCCGATAGACGCCGCTTTGGCGCAAGCCTGCCAAGCGGCGGGAAAGGCCACCGTTGCGCCCGCGGATGAAAAGGTCGAGGCACGCCGTCGCGTCCTCGGTCAGGAGATCGCGATTGACGGCGAGACCGTCGAGGTTGAGGTCCGTCCAGCCGGCGAATTCCCCCTTGAACAGGCGGCCAAGCCGGGAGAACCTTGCTTTCCAGGACACGTTGGCGCCGACCAGGTTCGCCGCGTGCTGCCGGTAGCGCACCAGCGGCTGCGGATCGTAGCGGACGATGCCGCCGGCGGCGGTCACGATGAGATAGGCCCACCAGTCATGGCTGACGAACCCGGTCCGCGTGGAGGCCCTGGCCAGCAGGTCGCGTGCCGCGGCGTTGAGCAGGATTGTGTTGCCGCCGGCGATGCTTTGCACAAGCGCGTTGCGAAAGGATGGCGGCCGGGCAAACAGCGGCGAATGGCCGACAAGGCTTCCTGTTTCCGTCATGGTTGCGGTTCGCGAACAAAACATCAGCGGGGTTTTCGCATCTTGGGTCCGCATCCAGCTGATAGCGCTCTCCAGCCTGTCGGGCTCCCAGATATCGTCCTGGTCGCAGAAGGCATAGCAGTCCGCCTCGATGCGTCGGTCGACGATCATGGAGCGGAAATTGGCGGCGAAGCCTTGCCGCGGCCCCTCTACCAGCGTCATCCGCCCCTTGGGCCGCCAGCGGGATTTCCATGTCTCGATGATGGCGGTCGTGCCATCGGTGGAGCCATCGTCTGAAATCCACAAGTCGACCAGAGGGTGCGACTGCTCGAGCAGGGACTGCAGCTGCTCCTCGATGAAGGCGGCGCCGTCTTTCGTGCCCATCGGGACCGCGATGCGCAGATC
>NZ_RZPH01000314.1:0-5774 GCF_004022825.1 Mesorhizobium sp. M7A.F.Ca.CA.004.04.2.1 | reverse complement strand
AGCTTTTCCAACAGCGCGAAGTGCGGGCCGGGATTCTCGTCGGCCGGCGGGATGCACATCAGGCCCTCGATGGCGAGGCCATGGACGTCGCGGCAGCGGGTGACGAAAGCCACGGCCTCGCGCGGCTCGATGCCGGCCTTCTGCGGCTCGGAGCCGGTGTTGACCTGGACATAGAGTTTTGGCGCGCGGCCCTGTTTGGCGATCTCCTTGGCCAGTTCGGCGGCGATCTTCTCGCGATCGATCGTCTCGATGACGTCGAACAGCGCCACAGCCTCCTTGGCCTTGTTGGATTGCAGCGGGCCGATCAGATGCAGTTCGATGCCAGGAAAAGCGTCCTTCAGATCAGGCCATTTGCCTTGCGCCTCCTGCACACGGTTCTCGCCGAAGACGCGCTGGCCGGCTTCGATGACCGGGCCGATGTCGGCAGCGTCAAAGGTCTTGGAGACCGCGACCAGCGTCACGGCGCCGGCTTCGCGGCCGGCCTCGCGCTCGGCGGCGTCGATCTTCGCCTTGACCGCGAAAAACTGCTGAACGGCATCGCCCATATGCAAATCCTGCTGTTTTGACCGGCGTTTTTGTCAGACGCGATACCCATATGGTTGACGGGTTTGCCAAACCATGGTGAACACCCGGACCACATTCCCTGAACTGCCGAGCCGTCGCCCGCAGTTCGCGCATGCTTTTAAGTGAAAAACGTCCCATGGCAACCGAACGATACAATCCGCGCGCGTCAGAGCCCAAATGGCAGAAGGCCTGGGACGCCAAGAAGCTGTTCGAAGCGCACAATGACGATCCGCGCCCGAAATACTATGTGCTGGAGATGTTCCCCTATCCGTCGGGGCGCATCCATATCGGTCATACCCGCAATTACACGATGGGCGACGTGGTGGCGCGCTACAAGCGGGCCAAGGGTTTCAACGTGCTGCACCCGATGGGCTGGGACGCCTTCGGCATGCCGGCCGAAAACGCGGCGATGCAGAACAAGGTCCATCCCAAGGAGTGGACCTACCAGAACATCGCCACCATGCGCGAGCAGCTCAAGGTCATGGGGCTGTCGCTGGACTGGGCGCGCGAATTCGCCACCTGTGACGTCGACTATTACCACCGCCAGCAGATGCTGTTCCTCGATTTTGTCGAGAAGGGGCTGGTGACGCGCAAATCCTCCAAGGTCAACTGGGATCCGGAGGACATGACGGTGCTCGCCAACGAGCAGGTCATCGACGGGCGCGGCTGGCGCTCGGGCGCGCTGGTCGAACAGCGCGAGCTGACGCAGTGGTTCTTCAAGATCACCGATTTCGCGCAGGATCTGCTGGATTCGCTCGACGGCCTCGACGAATGGCCGGAAAAAGTGAAGCTGATGCAGCAGAACTGGATCGGCCGCTCGGAAGGCCTGCTGATCCGTTGGCCTCTGGCCGACGCCTCTGGTGGCGAGCATGAGCTGGAAGTCTATACGACAAGGCCCGACACCATCTTCGGCGCTTCCTTCATGGCTGTCGCCGCCGATCATCCGTTGGCCAAGAAGGCCGCTGCGCACAATCCGGCGCTGGCGAAGTTCATTGAGGATATCGGCCATATGGGCACCTCGGTGGCGGCGCTGGAGACAGCTGAGAAGAAGGGTTTCGACACCGGCCTCCGCGTCGTCCATCCGTTTGACGACAACTGGACGCTGCCGGTCTATGTCGCCAATTTCGTTTTGATGGAATACGGCACCGGCGCCATTTTCGGCTGTCCGTCCGGCGACCAGCGCGACCTCGACTTCGCCAACAAATACGGCCTGCCGGTGATTCCGGTGGTGATGCCGGAAGGCGAGAATCCGGCGACGTTCCAGATCATCGACGAAGCCTATGTCGATGACGGCGTGATGATCAATTCGCGCTTTCTCGACGGCATGAAGCCGGATCAGGCTTTCGACGAAGTCACCAAACTGCTGGAGCAGAAGACCATCGGCAACCGGCCGATGGCCGAGCGCAAGGTGAATTTCCGCCTGCGCGACTGGGGCATTTCGCGCCAGCGCTACTGGGGCTGCCCGATCCCGATGATCCATTGCGAGGCTTGCGGCGTGGTGCCGGTGCCGAAGGTGGACCTGCCGGTGAAGCTGCCCGACGATGTCGATTTCGATCGCCCGGGCAATCCGCTCGACCGGCATCCGACATGGCGCCATGTGAAATGTCCGCAATGCGGCAGGGATGCGCGGCGCGAAACCGACACGATGGACACGTTCGTCGATTCGTCGTGGTACTTTGCCCGCTTCACCGCGCCGTGGGCGCATGAACCGACCGATCCCAAGGCGGCCAACGAATGGCTGCCGGTCGACCAGTATATTGGCGGGATCGAGCACGCGATCCTGCATCTGCTCTATTCGCGCTTCTTCACCCGCGCCATGCGCGAGGCCGGCCATGTCGATC
This sequence comes from Mesorhizobium sp. M7A.F.Ca.CA.004.04.2.1, assembly GCF_004022825.1. NCBI lineage: Bacteria > Pseudomonadati > Pseudomonadota > Alphaproteobacteria > Hyphomicrobiales > Phyllobacteriaceae > Mesorhizobium > Mesorhizobium sp. M7A.F.Ca.CA.004.04.2.1. Next base: position 3,369 of record NZ_RZPH01000314.1, on the reverse strand, counting down.
TGGCCGAGCCGTTCAAGGGCCTGTTCACGCAAGGCATGGTGGTGCACGAAACCTATCGCGTCGGCTCGGCATCGAATGGCCGCTGGCTGGCGCCCACCGAAGTTCGGCTGGAGGACGTCGACGGCAAGCGCAGCGCCATCGACATCGCCACCGGCGAGGCCGTCACCATCGGCCCGCTGGAAAAGATGTCGAAATCGAAAAAGAACACGGTGAGCCCGGAAGACATCACCGATGGCTACGGCGCCGATACGGCGCGCTGGTTCATGCTGTCCGATTCTCCTCCCGAGCGCGATGTCGAGTGGACCGACGATGGCGCTGCCGGTGCGCATCGCTTCATCCAGCGCATCTGGCGCCTGGTGTCGACGGCGGCCGAAACACTGGCCGGCATCAAGCCCTTAGCGGCCAGCAGCGGCGAGGCCGCGGTGGTTTCCAAGGCCGCGCACAAGATCCTGAAGGCGGTCGGAGAGGATATCGAGAAGCTCGCTTTCAACCGCGCCATCGCCCGCATCTACGAACTGGCCAACGCGCTGACCACGCCGCTCAACGAGGTGGCCGAAGGCAAGGCCGATGCAGCGCTGAAAGGCGCCTGTCGGCAGGCGGTGGAGATTCTCGTGCATCTGATCGCGCCGATCATGCCGCATCTGGCCGAGGAGTGCTGGGCAACGCTTGGCGGCACCGATCTCGTTGCCGAACGGCCCTGGCCGGTCTTCGATCCGGCGCTGGTGGTCGACAACGAAGTCACCTATCCGGTACAGGTCAACGGCAAGAAGCGGGGGGATTTGACAATTGCCCGCGACGCGGACCAAGGTGCGGTCGAAAAAGCGGTATTGGCTCTCGACTTCGTGCAGAAAGCACTTGAAGGTAAGGCTCCGCGCAAGGTGATCATCGTGCCGCAGAGGATCGTCAATGTCGTTGCCTGATCGGGAAAAGACAGAGTTGAACCATTTGCTGCGCCGCATTGCGCTTGCCGGCCTGATAGGTTCGCTCGCGCTTGTCTCGGCCTGCACGGTGCGGCCGCTCTATTCGAGCGCGCCACTGTCGGGTTCGCAGGCCAGTGCCAGTGCCGAACTGGCGTTGATCGGCATCAAGCCGGTCAATACGCGTTACGGCCAACAGGTGCGCAACAATCTGATTTTCGGGTTTGGACGAGGCGCCGGCGAGCCGGCCTCGCCGGTCTATTCGCTCAATCTCGGCGTGACCGAAGCGGTCGAGTCCGCGGCACTCGTGCAGGTCGGAACGGATGAAGACGAACCGACCGCCGGTTCCGTGACGCTGACCGGCAGCTATACGCTGGCCGATGCGAAGACCGGCGTGGTGATCGCATCCGGCAAGCGTTCGATCACCTCGTCCTTCGACAGGCCGCGTCAGGAATTCGCCGCATACCGGGCGCAGATCGACGCCGAGAATCGCGCTGCGCGAGAGTTGGCGGAAGCGCTGCAGCTGTCCATTGCCCAGGACCTTGTCCGGCACGGCAAGACCGGCTAGCGCACCTCATCGCTTCACGGAAACGGTCCGGCGCCCCAGGCATGATGGGGTGATCGCGGGATCATGACCAGATTCTCGAACAGAGCCAGATTCCGAACAGGGATTGTCCGAAGATACCCATCGAGCTGCTGCGGCACGGCGAGTAGATCGCGCCACCGGCGTGGATGCGGCGAGACGACGATCGTGCCGTGTCGCTCGCCGATTACCACGAAGATTTTGGTGCCCAGGATGGTCGGCGATCCATCCGGGAAGCAACTGTTAACCACTCGCTCCCTATTGCTCGGCAGACATTTCAGAGTGAGTCTTGAGAATGGAAGCCAAGCGTTTTTCCCGGGTCAATTTATCGACGGCCGCATCGCCTGATGATCCCGAGGGGAAGCGCTCCGAGAGCATCGGCGACAGGGGTGGTCAGCGAGGTTCTTCTGCGGCAGGCGACCTTGATCGTCCGGCTCGCAAGGAGCCGGGCGGCCGGCAGCCCGCCACACGCCAGGCCGGCTATTCAGCGCCGGTGGTCGATCTCGGTGGCAACAAGCGGCCCTATATGGAGCCGCGGGGTGGCTCGGACGACACGCTTTCGAAAATCGGCGATATCGAGAGCCCTGCCTGGCAGGAATATTTCTTCCTTGCACCCAACGTGCGTTTTACACGCACGCCGGACTATGAGGCCAGGAAGCATCGTCCGCAGCACGAGCGTGTTGTCGAACACGCCGCGACTCGCCCAGCAGAGCAAGCCGTTGCGCAATCCATGATCAAAGGGGCGTCCTCCGCGCCTTCGCTCCTGGCATTGCCGGCTTCGGTGAAAAGCCCTGCTTCCCAGCCGCTGGCCGGCCACGCCACGCAAGGGCCACTGCCGCCGGCTGCTGCTTTTGTTGCCGCGGGGCGCGCCAGGGAGAAGGTGCCAGCCGTTGCGCCGATGCCGCCGAGGACGGCCGCGACGGGGCAGGCATCCGCGCGTGCGTCCGTTGCTCCGGGCGGCCCGATCAAAACGACCACTTCCGAAAGGCTGCGCTGGCCGTATCTTTCGGATCATGCCTTCTTCGAGGCCATGGCCCCCTATCTGGTCGACGTTTCGTCGCCGGCCCGGCAGACCGGTCCAGCGTCGCCTGCATCGCTCGCCGTGGCGCCAGTCACCGCTACGCCGATCGATATTCGCCCAGGGACCGATGCCACCGCATTGTTTCGTGTCATCGACTGCCTTCCGGGCCAGGCCTTGAAGCCGTTGCCGGATGCTTGGCCGGCCAATTCGAACCAGGCCGTCGCCCAACCCGGCGTGCCGGCGAGCGATGCGCCGTCGCCGGTCCAGCCTGTCGCAATCCCAGCCGCCAAAAGCGACGCCGTTTCCGCGTCGGCCGCGCCAAGTGTGAACGTCCCTGCCAGGGCCGTTGCCGCCCGCTCCGCGCGCTTGCCTGGGGCTGGAAAGGTCGTGCTGTCAACCGCGGGCGATCCCTATGAGCTTCCCTCGGAAGAGCTGTTGCAGCAGCCACCGGAGGGACAAGGCTTCTACATGTCGCAGGAGCGGCTCGAGCAGAACGCCGATCTGCTGGAAAGCGTGCTCGAGGACTTCGGCGTGCGCGGCGAGATCATTCATGTTCGCCCAGGCCCGGTGGTCACGCTCTATGAGTTCGAGCCGGCGCCGGGCGTCAAATCTTCTCGCGTCATCGGGCTTGCCGACGATATCGCCCGCTCCATGTCGGCGATTTCGGCGCGCGTCGCCGTCGTGCCTGGCCGCAACGTCATCGGCATCGAGCTCCCGAACGAGACGCGCGAAACCGTCTATTTCCGGGAGCTGATCGAATCGGAAGGCTTCCGCAAGACCAGCTGCAAGCTGGCGCTTTGTCTCGGCAAGACGATCGGCGGCGAGCCTGTTATCGCCGAGCTGGCGAA